>WTAG01000731.1 GCA_013139755.1 Methylomarinum sp.
CCTTCACAGCAATCGTGCCAACCATTTTCATCAACAGATGATGTTTTTAAACTGCTGCTTAATAGGTCACTCATAATTTCATTAGTAAATGTTTCCATTCCACAATTTGTATGATGAATAACAAACCATTCACGAGTACCTAATAATTTATAGGAAATAACTAATGAGCGTATCGCATCATCACTGGCACGACCACCAGCATTACGTATTACATGAGCATCACCTTCTGACAGGCCAGCATATTTTGCGGGGTCTAAACGCGCATCCATACAAGTCAAGATTGCAAATTGACGTCCTGGAGGCATCGGTAAATCACCCTTATCAAAAGAGCCTGCATATTCACGATTAGCACCTAATACTTCATTAAGCAAATTACTCATGTTTACCTCTAGTTAAAATTTTAAATAAAAAAAACCACTTGCTCAATCCAACAAAGACACATATAAATTCAACGAATTGAAAGTTTTTGCTTATCTATTGATAGGAGCAAACAAGTGGTTAGTACTATCTCCAATCAGAATTATATATTACAGAAACACTGGTTTAAACAGTAAGAATAGTTTATAAAATATAAACGATAAGTATATAAACAGCAGATATGGACAAACTAAATAACATACAAGTTTTTTGCCGCATTGTTGAGCTAGGTACTTTTGCAGCGGTTGCTCGTGAAATGGACTTATCAGCAATGATGATAAGCAAATATATGGCACAACTTGAAAAATCCCTGGGTGTTGTATTATTAAACAGGACTACTCGCAGCTTATCGCTGACAGAAGCAGGAGAATCCTACTACAATCGTAGCAAGCAATTATTAGAAGACTTTCATGACCTTGAAGAGTCAACAGCACAACTTGGAAATACAGTAAAAGGTACTCTAAAAATCAATGCCCCCATTGATTTCGGCGGTATCTATATGATTCCAGCGGTTGACGCCTATCAACAACTATACCCCGAAGTACAAATTTCCCTGTCGCTAGATAATAAACCTGTCAACTTACGCAAAGGTGAATTTGATGTTTCAATCCTGGTAACAGACACCTTAGACCCTGGTGTTGTTGCAAAAAAAATAGCACAAACTGAATTATGCACGTACGCATCACCTGCATACCTTGCTAAAAATGGCACACCAAACACGATAGATGAAATATCCACTCATCGCTGTTTACACTACACAAATAGTCCGCATGGTAACAACTGGATTTTTAATGACAATGGCACTTTTACAAAAATAAAATATGATTGGGCATTCGCTAGCAATAATGGACGAGCATTATGCGAAGCCGCAGTACTAGGTATGGGGATAGTACAAGCCCCTAAACTATCAGTAACTCATCACTTACAAAACAAGCAACTTGAAGAGATTCTGCATAAATACAGAATACCTACACTTTTTGTCTATGCAACCTATTTACAAAGACGTTTTTATCCAGCAAAACTCACTACATTTCTTGATTTTTTAAGTACTTTTCTTAAAAATAAGGTATAAACATAAAAACAAGCTATTACCATTTAATTAGCAATGCGTAACAAGACTTATCACTAAATTTTAAAATATAACTAGAAAGTAAGGATAAAAAATGATTTTTTCCACTACACCCGATGTACCAGGAAGAGAAATCAGCGAAAACTTAGGCGTTGTCGCTGGTAATATCGTGCAATCAAAGCATGTTGGACGTGATTTAATGGCCGGTTTAAAAGGCATTATAGGTGGCGAAATAGCGGGGTACACAGAAATGCTTGCCGATGCCAGGGATAAAGCTATTGAAAGAATGGTCACGGAAGCTCAAACAAGAGATGCTGATGCCATTGTTAATATCCGTTTTACCACCAGTGCAATTATGGCCAACGCATCTGAAATGTTAGCCTATGGTACGGCTGTTAAGCTTAAATAACACACTTAATTAATCCATCCCGCAGATACATGACTAAAAAAACAACATTAGACAGCGTTGCAGGTGGTGGATTATTAGATCGTCGTGTTTTTCTTAAAAAAGGCATTACATTCACAGTTGCTACACTTGCCACAGATACTCTATTAGCTGAAACAGAAATTCAACGCCAACCTTGGATGAGCGAGCCTGGCGAGCCATTTAGCAATTACGGGCAACCCTCCCCTCATGAACGACAAACAATCCGTTGGACTATGGGCAATAGTATGGCACCAGGGAATGGTGTTTCATGGACACCCTTGCAAGATCTGGAAGGCACTATTACCCCTAATGGATTACATTTTGAGCGTCACCATAACGGCGTACCCCAAATAGACCCAATTAAACATCAGTTATTAATCCACGGTGCTGTTAATAAACCCTTGGTTTTTGATATGGAGGTCTTATTACGTTACCCCATGACATCCTGCCTATGCTTTATTGAATGCGGTGGAAACAGTAATGCGGCATGGAGAGAACACCCCATACAAACAGCAGCAGGGAATTTTCACGGCATGGCATCCTGTAGCGAATGGACTGGCATACCTCTATCTGTTTTGTTAAATGAATCTAAAGTTAAAGGTCGTGCAAAATGGCTAATTGCAGAAGGTGCCGATGCCTCAGTGATGAATATCAGCATCCCTTTAGAAAAAGCCTTAGATGACTGTATTTTAGCTATCTATCAAAACGGCGAACGGATTAGACCTGAAAATGGCTATCCCTTACGATTAATTGTACCAGGCTGGGAAGGTGTAACTCATGTTAAATGGTTGCGTAGACTGCATTTAAGCAATCAACCAACCATGGCTAGAAATGAAACATCAAAATATACTGAACTACTACCCTCGGGGAAATCCAGACAATTTACTTTTGTCATGGAAGCTAAATCACTCATCACTAATCCGTCTTATGGCCATAAACTAGATAAAAAAGGTTTATATCAAATTAGCGGTTTAGCATGGAGTGGCCGAGGTAAAATAGTTAAGGTAGAGGTCTCGGCAGATGGCGGTAAAACCTGGGCAGAAGCCACATTACAAG
>WTAG01000537.1 GCA_013139755.1 Methylomarinum sp.
GCCAAAAGATATAAAACTTTATGGCATACTCAATGAATATGCACAGGTAGTGTTAAATTTGTTAACTAATGCCAAGGAAGCTATTCTTAGTCATAAGGCTACTGGCGAGATAAAAGTCAGTTTGGCGACTCGACAGGGCAAAGTCTATTTAACTGTTCATGATAGTGGTGGCGGGATCGATGAGGAGATTCTGAAACATATATTTGAGCCTTATTATTCCACCAAGGAAGGCGGTATGGGTATAGGCTTGTATATGTCTAAAATGATTATAGAAAGCAGTCTGAATGGACAAATTGAAGCCTGTAATAAACAGGAAGGGGCTGAGTTCTCAATTGTCGCACCTATCCTTTCAGATAACATTGATTACCAAAAAATGATTCAATCCGATAATAAGGCGGGGTAATGACAGATTCTGAGCAAACCAATAATGCCGACATACTCTATCTTAGATCGCTTAGTATTTTATATGTGGAAGATGAAGATGAGGTCAGGGATCAATTAATGGCTTATCTTAAAAGGCATTGTCGCAAGGTCTATACTGCTGCAAATGGTAAAAAAGGCTTGGAGGCCTATAAAAAACATAAACCTGATATTGTCGTTACCGATATTCTGATGCCGATTATGGACGGTTTAATAATGTCTGAAAAAATTCAGGCTATTAATCCACGATCACCGATCATTATTATCACGGCTTTTGAAGAACCTCGTTATTTTCATCATGCGATTGAACTGGGTGTACACCAGTATGTTAATAAGCCTGTTAAGCTGCCTATTCTTGAACAGGCTTTGTTGAAATGTGCACGGGTACTTAGAGCTGAAGCGGCATTGAAAGAAATAGAAGAACGCTATCGGGTGTTATTCAAGTTATCGCATATTGCCATTTCAGTTGCTGATGCCGATCATAACTCGCAACATGTGATTATTGAGGGAGGGGCTACAAACCAACCTCTTGAAGGCGCATTAGTTGATTGTAACGAGGCTTTTCTGGAATTAATCGATTATCAAAATATCAAGGAGTTACAAGATCAAGACTTGAATATCTATTCAATTATGACAGAATCATCTGCAAAGCTTTTTAATGGACTTGTACATGATGAATTATTAGTTAGAGGTTTTTCTTCTGAATTTGAACTGGAATTACTCAGCCAAAATAACACTAAGATTCCAGTGATTGCCCAATTGATATTACGTTATTCAGATACCGGAGAACCAATGGAAATCTGGATGGTTATGAGGGATATCAGGGAGCGACGCAAGGTTGAAGAAAAATTACGATTATCAGCCAAGGTTTTTGAGTCATCCAGAGACGCTATAATTATTAGTGACCATGATAATAGAATTATCTCAGTTAATAGTGCGTTTAGTGAAATTACTGGTTATGAAGCCAAAGAAGTTATAGGTAAAAACCCAAATATTCTTCAGTCTGGTCGACATGACAATGCATTTTATCAGCTACTATGGTCTGATTTGAACTCAAAAGGCTATTGGCAGGGCGAAATATGGAATCGTCGGAAAAATGGTGAAACATATCCAGAATGGATATCGATCAGCCTAGTTTATGATGATGCCGGTGAGGTTTCTCATTTTATTGCTATCTTTAGCGATATTTCCGATATTAAAGTAACGGAAGCTCATATTGAGTTTTTAGCCAATTACGACCCATTAACCCAATTACCCAATCGACGCTTGTTTATTGATAGACTGGACCAGGCAATCAAAACAGCAACCAGAGAAAAAAGCCGGCTCGCTGTGCTTTTCTTTGACCTAGATCATTTTAAAACGATTAATGATTCTTTGGGACATAGTATCGGCGATCAAATGCTGATAGAAGTAGGAGCACGTATTAGTGACTGTATGCGAGAAATTGATAGTGTGTCACGCTTATCGGGAGATGAATTTGCAGCAGTCATTTCGGATATTTCTGAAGTCGGTGATGTGATTACTGTAGCCAACAAAATCATTGAATCTATACGTAATGCCTTTAAGATCAGGGATTATGAGTTGCACGTTACCATTAGTATCGGCATTAGTGTTTACCCAAGTGATGGTGAAAATTATGAAATACTGCTAAAAAATGCTGATACTGCTATGTATTGCGCTAAAAATAATGGGCGTGATAATTTTGAGTTTTTCTCACCCTCAATGAGTACCCAGGCTCTAGAAAGGTTGGCCTTAGAAGGCAGTTTACGCAAGGCCGTTGAAAACAAAGAATTACTGGTATTTTATCAGCCGCAAATACAGATTGATACTGGAAAAATTGTGGGTATGGAGGCCTTGTTGCGCTGGCCACATCCGGAAATGGGCATGATCTCACCGGATAAGTTTATCCCCTTAGCGGAAGAAACGGGCTTGATTATACCCATTGGTAAATGGGTGTTAACTGAGGCTTGCCGGCAAAACAAAGCCTGGCAAGACCAAGGCTTAACAGCTGTGCCAGTTGCCGTTAATTTATCTGCAGTGCAATTCAGACAACATAATCTGTTGGAGATAGTGCAGAAAACTCTGCTTGAGACAGATTTGAAGGCTTGTTTTTTGGAGTTAGAACTGACAGAAAGTCTGTTAATGGACTGTTCCGAATATAACGTTACCTTGTTAAAAGAATTCCGGCGATTAGGTGTGCATTTATCAATTGATGATTTTGGGACAGGCTATTCATCACTCAGCTATTTAAAACGCTTTCCCATTAGTAAACTGAAAATTGATCGTTCATTTTGTACGGGCATTCCAATAGATAAAAATAATGCCTCAATTATCAGTGCCATTATCAGTTTAGGACATGATTTGGATATGTGTGTTATTGCCGAAGGTGTGGAAGATGAAAAACAATTTAATTTTTTGCAAGCACACCAGTGTGATGAAATTCAGGGTTATTTGCTTAGTATGCCTGTGCCACATGAGGAAATGGAAAAGTTGTTATTAAAAGGTATCATAAAAACTTGATATAAAAAGGATTTACCGTGGACTTTCTGGACTTTTTACCCACAAGCCAGCTCTTT
>WTAG01000134.1 GCA_013139755.1 Methylomarinum sp.
TGGCCAACCTGAAATTACATAAAGACCAGGACAGCCACCAATTAGCCGCAAACTTACGCCGAGTATTTTCTGGAATTGTAGCGGGTAATGTAAAAGACCAGGGTATTCGCGCCATTGAGCAGCATGGGCTGTTTAAAATCAGCGGGGATAGCGATATTATGGAGTCAGTCGACCAGCTATTAAAGGCTTTTGTAAGCCAACATAGAATGAAATTGCCAAGTCACACAGCCTATCGCCCATGTTATCAAATTGTAAAATAATTGGACTTGATCAGAGCTTCCTTAAGCAATGCCTACAACAACTTAGGGACTAATAAAATCAGTATGGCTGGCTATGAATGTTAAAGCACAGAGAATAGTCTATTATTTAACATGGCTCTATACAAACCACAGGTTTATAAAAAATCAGTAAATTTCTGAGTTATTGTTATCTGTAGGAGGTGCCTATTGGCCCCTCCTACTTTTATCGACAACATTTCAAATACGGTTAACAAGTTGATGGTATATGACTCTTTAACCTGTGGTTTATTAATAGCCATATTATTTAATAATCAATAGCAAAGAATTATAAAGTGTTTACGGAGCCCGACGATGCGCAGGGGCTTGCAAGTGCAAAATACTGGTTAACCAATTTTTACTAATAACATATGAAACAAATTAAATACTTATTAGAAAATCTGTCTGTTGGGGAAAGAGTTCAGCTTATTACAAATGCAGGCCAAACTTTTTATTCGGGTTATATTGGCTATATTTCTGAAAAAAGTATTCTTATCAAAGTACCTAAATCACTTAAAGCAAGCAAAGGCCTATGTTTAAAAATACGTGTTCTTTTACATGGAAATATCTATTCATTTCAGTCTAAAGTTCTGTGCCTGAACAGCGTACCGATAGTCTATATGCATTTAAGCTACCCAATTGATATTGAGGTCAGCATTTTAAGAGAACAACTTAGAGTTAGCATGTCAATGGAAGTAAAAGTAGAAGCTAAAAAAGAATTATCCAATGGTAGTCGCACTGCAAATGCAATATTAACTGATTTTAGCGCTGGTGGCGCATCACTGGAAGCTCCTGTTCAATTTGGAACCACTGGAGATAAAATTACTGTAACAGGTAAATTTAAAACGAATGAAAACGAAAAGACGATAACTATTCCTTGTTCTATTTGTCAGGTACGGGGCGAAGAAGATATAAAAACAAAAGATGTCAACCTTCAACATGGCGTAAAATTTGAATTTGTTAACAAAGAAGATGAAAATTTTGTGAAAAACCTCATCGCCCAGCAAATTGTTTATGCAAAAACACGAAAAATCCTTTGAAAATTTATAAAGGGATCAAAGGGCAGCCAGATATACAACTACCAGCGGCTCTTCTACGGTCTTGTGAGTGCATTTAGGCTCCAATATAAAACATACTTTGGTTATCTGGAACAGAAATTTTCCTGATTTTAAGCTTAAAATATTCTGTATCACGAATACCTCTAGCCCATTTTCTAATCATTCCAATACTGACATTACCTCCTTCAATTCGAGCGGATGTCAGTTGATATTTTGCATAGTTACAGATACCTGTTTTATGTGATGTTGCTCTGTTTATTTACCCAATGCTTTGAGTAAAAAGTATCCTAATGCTGAAAAAGAATGGGGCTGGCAATACGTGTTCCCTGGTAGAAATATATCAGTTGATCCACGCTCGGGTATCTCTCCTCGCCACCATATTGACCAATCTGTGATTAATAAAAGCATTAAAAGCACGGTAAAAAAATTGGGTATTACTAAAAGAGTCAGTGCCCACACCTTTCGTCATAGCTTTGCCACACATTTGTTACAGCGTGGTACGGATATCCGAACCATTCAGGCGTTATTGGGACATAATGATCTGGAAACCATAGAAATACCCATGTATTAAATCAAGGCGGTCAAGGTGTTAGTAGTCCGCTGGATGATTTGGGACTTTAACCCTCATACCCGACAAGGTTTCACGCCCTTATAGATATTAATCGTTCCAAAAGTTCTTGTATTCTATTTCCCCCTCATCCCAACCTTCTCCCTCGAGGGAGAAGGAGCTAAGTGCGAAAACTTATGAAATGATTGATACCTAGATACCGTTTAGAATATTCACCTCAGAAAATTCTAAACTATTCTTTAAACTTGTTAGATTAAATTCAAGTCCAAATACCTTATTTACTATTAAATCCTCGCACCTTAGTTAGCTAAACTTGCTATACTGCGCGCACAAATTTAGGAGTCGAATAATATGTCAGAATTTAATAACGTTACCATTATCAAAAAAGCCAATGTTTATTTTGACGGTAACGTCAGTAGCCGCACCGTTAATTTTGCAGATGGGACAAGCAAAACACTAGGCTTTATGTTACCTGGTGAATATACTTTTAATACTGCGGATAAAGAGTTGATGGAAATCATTGATGGTAATCTACAAGTATTATTACCAGAAAGTGATGAGTGGCAGACAATTAAAGGCGGCGAGTCTTTTAATGTACCAGCTAATGCTAAATTTACAGTAAAGGTTCAATCACCTACTGATTACTGTTCTTCATTTATTAAATAATTTTTTAATGAGTATTTAAATACCATTACTATTTTTACACCCCCCCAATCCCCCGTTGTACGTGGATGTAAGTAGTGTCGCATTTGGCAGAAACCGATTGCGACTTTTTTCAAAGGGGGGAAGTAGAAGAGCTATTTTACCTAATCCCTAACCCATATAGGACATAATTTAAAATGGAAAAAATTGCTATTTTTGTTGATGTCCAAAACATTTACTACACCACTCGCCAGCAGTATCATCAGCAGTTTAACTACAAAGCTTTTTGGGCCAAAGCAACGAAAAATAAACAAGTCGTTGCTGCTTTCGCTTATGCTATTGATCGAGGCGATGCTAAGCAACGTGGTTTTCAAAATACCCTTAAAAACATTGGTTTTCAGATTAAGTTAAAACCCTATATTCAACGTAAGGATGGCTCTGCCAAAGGTGATTGGGATGTGGGCATTACTCTGGATGTAATTGAGCTTGCCGCTACAGTAGACACTATCATCTTATTATCAGGGGATGGGGATTTTGATTTATTGTTGCATAAAGCGCGTCAGGTTTATAAAACCAAAAGTATTGTCTATGGCGTTAATGCCTTAACTGCACCCAGTTTAATCAATTCATCTGATCAATTTATTGCTATTGGAAATGAACTATTAATGTAACAATTAATCATCCCAAAGGACTTGCAATCTATTCCCTCCCCCCATTCCAGTCTTCCCCCTCTGAGGAGGGTAATAAGGTGAGGAATCTTTTAGGCTGATTAATAATAACCGAGAACACTATGCGCTTTTTTCACACAGCTGACTGGCACCTGGGACGTATATTTCATAATGTCTCGTTATTAGACGATCAAAAATATATTCTTGATCAACTCATTAATACCATTAAGCAACGCACACCTGATGTGGTGGTTATTGCAGGTGATGTCTATGATAAAGCCATCCCTTCTGAAGGTGCTGTCCATTTATTAGATCACTTTATTAATCAGGTTGCAGGTCAACTAGCTATCCCGATTATCATTATTAGTGGTAATCATGATAGCGGCGCTCGATTGAGTTTTGCTTCTTCAATTTTAGAAAAGTCCAATGTGTATATTATTGGTAAATCTACTCTGGATACAATACCCATCATTTTGAATGATGAATTTGGTGAAGTTTATTTTTATCCCCTGCCTTATTTATCCCCCCTTTCTGCTCGCAGTTTATACCAAGATGCTGAGATAAAATCACATCAGGATGTGATTAAACGTCAGGTAAGCTGTATTAGCCATGATCATCCCAAAAATAAACGCTGTGTTTTGATTATGCATGAATTTGTGATTGGCGCTGAAGAAAGCGAATCAGAACGACAATTGAGTGTCGGTGGGACTTCAGCAATCGAATCAGGCTTGCTTCAATCTTTTGACTATGTAGCAATGGGCCATATTCACCGCCCACAGGCAATTTCTACTGATCATATTCGTTACTCAGGGTCTTTATTAAAATACAGTTTTAGTGAAGTAAAACATAATAAAGGCATCACTGAAATTAACCTTGATGCAAATGGCTTTGCTGATTATCAACATATCGCATTAACCGCTTTACGTGATATGCGAATTATTTCAGGTACGTTAGATAATATTTTGCAACAGGCAAGTCGTGATAATCAAACCGAAGACTATATCTGTGCAGAACTTTTAGATGAAGGCGAACTTTATGAACCGATGCGTCGCTTACAGGAAGTTTATCCTAATACTTTAGAAATACGACGATCCAGTTTATCCAGCAAGCAAAATATTAATAGCAAAAGCTTCAAAGACCTACATAAACAAGATGTCACTCAATTATTTGATGAGTTTTATCAACATGTTTGTAGCCAGGCTTTAGATGACCCGCAGCAAAGTTTTGTTAAATCATTAGTTGAACAACTCGAACAGACATCAGAGGATAAATAATGAGACCTCTTCATTTAAGCATCCGAGCTTTTGGCCCTTATGCTGAGCAACAAGTTTTTGATTTTCAATTATTGGGTGAGCGTAATTTATTTTTAATTACCGGGGATATTGGTGCGGGTAAAACCACGGTTTTTGATGCTATTTGCTGCGCTTTATATGGCGAAACATCTGGAGGAGAGAGAACCGTTGAAGATATGCGTTCTCACCATGCCCAGCCAGAAACAAGTACTGAAATAACCCTGGATTTTTCTATTCAGGGGGCGCTTTACCGGGCATGCTTTTCACCTAGACAACAAATCCCTAAGAAAAGAGGGGAAGGATTTACCGAGCAATCGGTACAGTCTGCTTTATACCAAATTGACTTTGTTGAACAAAGCAATGAACAGGCAACTTTATTATCCGAAAGCATTAGAAACACCCGCCCAGAAGTAGAGGCTTTAATAGGCTTTAACGTCAATCAATTTCGCCAGGTTGTGATGCTGGCTCAAGGAAAATTCAGAGAATTATTAACCGCCAATTCTAGCGATAGAGAAGAGATTTTAAAAACCCTGGTTGATACTGAATTTTTATCTCGCTTTGAAAGAAAGCTTAAAACACTTGAAGCTGAACTTAAACAAAAAGTAACTGAGTTAGAGTCTCAAATTAAAGGCTTATTAAAAACCGAGAATGTTGATTCTATTGAGGACTTACGCCCCCAGCAACTAGAAATTAAGCAACAGCAGAGCCAAGTAGATAAAGAGATTGTAGTCGCCGAATCAACGCGTTTAAAAGCAGAGAATGATTTAAACCAGGCGATTGCAATGAATAAACTGTTTGTTCTACACCAGAGTTTACTTCTTGCCCAACAAAATCTACTGGCACAAAAAGCCACCTTTGATACGCTGGCCTTGTCCTTAGAAACACATACAAAAGCCGAAAAACTTTGGCCTGATTATCGCCTGTATGAAGATGCAAATAAAGCCTTATGTTTACTCAACGTTACCTTAAAACAAGCTAAAGAAACATTAACAAATTGCAGTCAGCTAGCAACTAAAACGGCTGATGAACTGAAATATATGGAAGCGGATGAGAAGGTTCAGCAGCAAAGAAAATTAGAATTACACGAGCTTAAGCAAACTAATGAAGCCTTAGCTTTATTATCAGTCAATAGAATAAAACATCAGCAAACTGTTGATCTTTTTAGCCGTTCAGAGCAGCTGGTATTACACGCTGAAAAAAAACTAAAGACTGACCTGCAACAACTGGAATCCAACGATATCGCACTCAATAAGCTGAGTCATTGCGAGACCCAATCATTAGAAACTGAGCATCTATTATTACAAAATAAACAGTTGCTAAAACAGTTAAATCGCATTAAAGAAACAGAAAAAAAGCAGATCAAAATTGAAGCGATTGCCAATAAATTACAGCAACAGTTTATCCAGCAAAATGCTGTAGTAGAATCCGTAGAGCAATCTCTACAACAGTTAGAAAGTGATCGGTTACAGGATATGGCATCTCACTTAGCGATACAATTGAAACACGATGCGCCTTGTTCGGTTTGTGGCAGTGATCATCACCCAGCACCCGCCACCCCACCCCCACATATCCCTTCTAATCAACAGATAGACGACAGCAAGCAACAGTTAAAAATAGAACAACAAAAACGACTTGAGCTTCAACAACAATCAGATGAACAACATTGTCTGCTTGCTGGGACTCTCAGTGCGCTAGTAGAGCTTAGACATTCGCTATCAACAGAGACAGCAAGCATCGACAGCTGTATCAAGCAGAGCACTACTCTTGAGCAGCAACTAGAATCAATTAACATTCAGCTTAAGCAAAAACAGGCACTGCAACAAGATCAAAATAAGCTGAGACTTTCACTCAAACAGGCGGATGATGATCGGGGTAATTTACAATCCCAACTAAAAGAGCATCATTCTGAAATGATCGGCTTGGAAGGACAAATCAAAAGTCAGCTCAATAATATTCCCACTCAATTCCAAAACAAAACAGAGCTTAATCAAGACATTAATTTATTAGCTCAACAGCTTGCAGAATTTGACTCTCAATTTCAGGCCTTATCTGTTAAAAACAAATCTGCTCAACAACAATTAAATACAGCAATCGGCACTCTGAGCAGTCTTGAAATCCAAC
>WTAG01000118.1 GCA_013139755.1 Methylomarinum sp.
TAATTTATCCGTGTTTAATCCGCGTTAATCCGTGGCTAATATTTTAAAAGAACACCTAGTTACTCACAATGAAAGCATCAATCCAAATAAAACTCGACAACCTTAGTGACCGTTTCGAGGAAATTGCAGCCCTTCTATCTCAACCTGAAGTGCAAAGCGATCAAAACAAGTTTCGCTCACTCAGTCAGGAATATGCTCAAATAGACCCTCTCGTCGCTTGCTATAAAAGCTACCAGGAAAACCAGGAAAACCTTGAAGCAGCAAAAGAAATGGCTAAAGATCCTGACCCGGAGCTTAGGGAAATGGCCAAAGAAGAGCAGCAAGAAGCTGAAGCAGAAAAAGAAAAGCTGCAACATCACCTGCAAATTCTTTTATTACCTAAAGACCCCAATGATAATCGCAATATCTTTCTGGAAGTTAGAGCTGGAACAGGTGGCGATGAAGCGGCTATCTTCTCAGGTGATTTAGCAAAAATGTATCAGCGTTTTGCTGAAAAGCAGGGTTGGAAATCTGAAATAATCACTGAAAATCGAAGTGACCACGGTGGCTATAAAGAAATTATTCTGCGTATATCTGGACAAGATGTTTATTCGCAGCTTAAATTTGAATCAGGCGTTCACCGAGTGCAACGCGTACCTGAAACAGAGTCACAAGGTCGCGTACACACATCAGCTTGTACCGTTGCCATCATGCCCGAAGTTGATAGTGTAGATGAATACGAGATCAATGCTTCCGACCTACGCGTAGATACATTTAGAGCATCTGGCTCAGGTGGTCAGCATGTTAATAAAACTGACTCAGCCATCCGCCTGACCCATCTTCCTACAGGTGTTGTTGTCGAGTGTCAGGATGAACGCTCTCAGCATAAAAATCGTGCTCGTGCCATGTCATTATTACAGTCGCGCCTATTAACAGCAGAACAAGACAAGCAACATGCCGAACAAGCTGAGACCAGAAAATCACAAGTCGGTTCTGGTGACCGCTCCGAACGTATCCGTACCTACAATTACCCACAAGGTCGCATGACTGACCATAGGATTAATTTAACGCTGTATAAGCTAGATGAAATTATGCAGGGTGGCCTGGAACATGTGATCAACCCATTGATTAATGAGCATCAAGCAGAACTACTTACACAATTAGGTAATGACTAAACTTTTATCACCAGAGCGGACTTCAGTCCGCTCTGGTGAGGCTTATTGAAAATAAGCAAACCAAAGCCAGCCCTACCCCCACCAATTCAAAGCTGCTTGCCATGCCTGATATTCAAACCACACTTACTACAGCAACAAAATGCCTAACAGCCACATCCGACTCCGCATCAATCGATGCTGAAGTGTTACTCTGTCATGCGCTTAAGAAACCACGCTCACACCTCAGGGCATGGCCAGAAAAACAACTTACACCAGAACAACAATCACTATTCCAACAGCTTTTAGAACAGCGTATTCATGGCACACCTGTCGCTTACCTAACTGGCACTAGAGAATTTTGGTCTCGTGATTTTAAAGTCAACGAACATGTCTTAATCCCAAGACCCGACACCGAATTACTGATTGAACTGAGCCTAAGCTTACTAAGTGATAAACCCAACGCCAGAATCATTGATTTAGGCACAGGTTCAGGAGCTATTGCCATCACCTTAGCCGCAGAACTCCCAGACCTAGAGGTTTGGGCAACAGACCAGAGCGAGCAAGCATTAAAGGTTGCCCAAGAAAACGCAGCAACGCATCAAACCCAAAACATTCACTTTTGTTTATCCAACTGGTTTGATAGTATCAAGCCCTCTAAATTTGACTTAGTTATCAGCAACCCACCTTATATAGATGGCGATGATCCACACTTATCACAAGGCGATGTTCGGTTTGAGCCTGATAGTGCGCTTATTGCACATAATAATGGCCTTAAAGATATTGAAAGCATCACCCAACAAGCTCGACATTATTTAAAGCCAGGAAGCACACTTTTAATTGAGCATGGTTACGATCAACAAATTGCTGTACAAGCCATATTTAATAGCTTTAATTATGACAACATCCAAACCCATACAGATCTTTCTGGAAACCCAAGAGTAACCACAGGACAATGGAACCCATGATAAATACTAAAGAAATCCAATTACCCAGAAAAATTACTAACCAATTATTACATTTAGCACAACTATCCCCAGAACAAGAAGTCTGCGGTTTAATTGGCGCTAAAGAAGGTATAGCCAGCACCTGCTACCCAATTGACAATACTGCTGAGCAAGCTGCAATACGCTTTCATCTGGATGAAAAGCAACAGATTAATGCGATAACCAGCATGCGTGATAAAAATGAAACACTTTTTGCTATTTTTCATTCACACCCGACAGCACCAGCAACGCCCTCTGCTGCCGATATAGATCTAGCCAGCTACCCTGAAGCCATTCACTTAATTATTTCCCTTAATACCAAAGGAATTTTAGAAATTCGGGGATTTACAATTATTAACAAAATTGTAGAAGAAGTTAGCCTGAGTCTACTAAGCGCTTAAGTCAGTGAAGACTCTGTTCAAAATCTCTAGGATTATAGTCCTGCTCACTATTTTTGCTGCTGTTGCTTTTTATGCAAAAAATCAGAAACTAAAATCCAGATCATGGACAAAGCCGTTACAAGTTGTCATTTACCCTATCAATGGCGACAACAGCCCTATTGTAGACGAATATATCAAACAGCTTGATAGCTCAACCTTTAATGGAATTGATCAGTTTTTCCAGAGTGAAGCAGAGCATTACAACTTAAGCGTTGAGCAGCCGACACAAACTTACTTAGGTGACATCATAGTTAATCACCCACCAACATCTCCTT
>WTAG01000234.1 GCA_013139755.1 Methylomarinum sp.
CTAAAGCCTTTACAGAAGGCCTGCTTTTTCATGAGGGTTATTTATTTGAAAGTACCGGTTTACTCGGTCGCTCCGAACTTAGAAAGATAGACATTGCAAGCGGAAAAATCATTCACAGTCGCTCGGTTGCAGATATGTTCTTTGCAGAAGGTCTCACCTTATTAAATGGTGAGTTAATCCAGCTCAGCTGGAAATTAGGTCAAGCCTATGTATACCAGCTTGAAACGTTAAACTTAATCCGACAATTCCCCTACCCTGGCGATGGTTGGGGCATAACCACGCTAAAGAATCAGTTAGTCATTTCCGATGGAACTTCGATTGTAAAGTTTCTTGATTCATCAAATTTACAGCTAACGCATCAATTGCGAGTTACTGATCAAGGCATTGACATCAATGGCTTAAATGAATTGGAAACAGTGGATGGCTGGCTCTATGCCAATGTTTGGCCTAGTCCCTGTATCGTTAAAATTAACCCGGAGAATGGTCAAGTACAAGGCTGGCTTAATCTGTCCTTACTGAACCATGCTACCGACAATGACTGGCATACAGCCATGAACGGTATTGCCTATGACCCAAAATCAATGCACCTTTTTATTACAGGTAAATACTGGCCCAGTCTCTATGAAATAAAACTGCCCCTTAAAACTACCCACCCTACCAATGAACTTTCATTTTAAGATCTGCTTTCATCCTCAGTCATGATATCAATCAAAAACATTCGAGCTATTAACAAAAAAGCAGCTTCAAGTCTGTTAACTGTCGGTTTACTGGGGTTTCTGGCCGGTCATTTTTCATATGACAATCAATCAGAACACGCATTGTCAGCGGTGAGTACTCCTTCATTATCATCCAGTCCAATATCCGGCCAGCTAGCCTATACCTGCCCCATGCACCCTGATGTCATATCTGACCGTCCGGGAGACTGCCCCGTTTGCGGTATGCCCCTAGTGGCTCATCAACATGATCATACTCAACATGACCAGTCTTTTCCTGCGGTTCGTATATCACCGACTGTCGCCCATAATTTGGGCGTCAGTCTGGCACAGGTTAGCACAGGAAAAATGCAGCATTATGTTGAAACTATCGGCAAGATTACCCGAATTGATCCGACAGCTCGTCAAATTATCACACCGCCCATTCAGGGTGAACTGGTTTATATTGTTGATAAATACGATGATGATGAAGTTACAAAAGGCGAGTTACTGTTTTCAATCGCCTCACCCGAACTATTCACCCTGCAAGAGCAATATCAGCAAGCCTTTCTCAGCGATGATACAACGGCAGCCACATTATTAATGCCGAGGTTACAAAAACATGGACTAACAGCTGAGCAAATCAGCCAGCTACAACATGGACATGCAGCCGAACTGCCTGTCCATGTTTATGCTCAAGAAGAAGGTTATATTTTTTCCAGACGCAGCGCTATTGGTGACAATATACCCACTGGCTTTACCGTATTTAACCTTTCCGGCAGTGGCCAGACTGCTGAAGTAACTGCTGAAATTTTTGAGAGACAATGGGGCTGGGTTAAAGTCAATCAAACAGCCAATATGACAGTACGCGGTATCCCCGGTATCAGTTTTGTCGGCAAAGTCGTGCGGGTGGAACCTCCCGTAGGTTACACCACTCGCTCACTGGAAATAAAAATAAAGTTTAAAACGGATAACCCAGGACTTTCACAAAGCATGTTTGCCCATATTTCCATTGCAGCCCAGTCAAGAAACCATGTTTTACAAGTGCCTCAGGATGCCGTAATCAAAACTGGCGATGGTGACCGCGTGGTGCGTGTTTTAGCAGATGGCCACTATCAGCCTGTCGCGGTTGTTAGCGGTGAGCAATCGGCTGGCATGATAGAAATTCGCTCAGGACTGAAAGAAAATGACACCGTAGTTACTTCGGGGCAGTTTTTAATCGACTCCGAAAGCAATTTGCAGGCTGACTTTTTACGCATGTCCAATAGCCGCTCACCATCATCATTCAAGGATGATGCATTATGATTAAGGCACTGATTCGCTGGTCCATTGACAATCGAATTCTAGTGTTACTGGCTACACTACTGATCAGTGTATGGGGCATTTATGCCGTTCGTACCATGCCGGTGGATGCTATCCCTGACCTTTCCGATGTACAGGTCATCATTCGTACCAGCTATGCAGGTCAAACGCCACAAACCGTTGAAGATCAGGTCACCTACCCTCTATCATCCGCCATGCTATCGGTTCCGGGAGCTACAGCAGTACGCGGTTATTCTTTTTTTGGTGACTCCTATGTCTATGTCATCTTTTCTGACAAGACTGATTTATATTGGGCCAGGTCGCGAGTTTTAGAATATTTAAACCAGATTTCAGATCAATTACCCGCAGCAGCCAAACCAAAACTGGGGCCAGATGCCACCGGCGTCGGCTGGATTTACCAATACGCACTGGTTGATCACTCTGGACGACATGATCTTGCAGAACTGCGCTCCTTACAAGATTGGTTCATTAAATACGAATTACAAACGTTGGAGGGGGTTTCTGAAGTTGCCACTATCGGCGGCATGGTCAAACAATATCAGGTAGTTATTGACCCTGACAAACTACGGGGCTATTACCTGACGCTGGCCAATGTCCGTCGTGCAATCGCTGAATCCAATCAGGAAATCAGCGGTTCCGTAATAGAAATGGCAGAAGCTGAATATATGTTGCGCTTTAAAGGTTATATAAAAAACCTGCAAGACATCGGCTTAACCAGTGTTCCAACCTTAAGACGACGAATTTCCATTTCCTCCGTGCTACTTGATGATATTGCTCGTAGCATTCATATTGGCCCGGCCATGCGACGGGGTATTGCGGACCTGAATGGCGAAGGTGAA
>WTAG01000632.1 GCA_013139755.1 Methylomarinum sp.
TTGTCTGTGTTTTTAGCTCTCAGTGAGTATTAAAAGTCATTAGACAAGAAAAATACCAAATGCAATAAACTTTTATCAAGTCTCAGCCTTCTTTCGACAAAGGAAGAATAGAGTATGTAGTCTATTATCTTTTAAAAAGTGGATAATCTATTACTGAGATTGGAGGGAAGTTAGCATTGTTATCTTATTGACCAACGAATCAATCTCAGTTGATGATTCGGTATTAATGCTTATCACATCAGGCAGTTCATTTTTATGTAATGCTTGCCAGTTAAGTAGTTGCTGTTCGAGTATTGATTGATCAGCATCTGAAGCTTCTTTTTTTCTGCTATTGATACGTTGGCGTAAGGTGTTGGGTTGAGCAGTAAACTCAACAATAACAAACGGTACAGTATTTCTGGCAGCAACCTGACGGAATAGATTCCGTTGCTCATATTTCAGGCACGTCGCATCAATAATGACAGGGTAATCTGCGTTTAATAGTTGCTCTGCCAATTCAGCCAAGTGCTGATAGGTTTTTTGCGTGGCTTCGGGTGTATATATACCCGCGTTAAAAGTCTCTGGGCTATCGCTTTTATGTGCTGATTTAAACAGGCGTTTTCGTTCGACATCGGAACGAACTCGAATGGCAGCCAATTTTTCGACTAAAGGTTGCGTCAGCGTGCTTTTACCTGACGCCGACATGCCACAGGTGATGATTAACATTGGCGTGCTTGCATGCAGGTAAGATTGGGCTAATTTAAGGTAACCATAGCAAGCCTGCTTGGCTTCATCTTGTGGTTTTGAGTTACTTGCCATTTGTGATGCACGGATAGCTTCTACTTTAGCTCTGACCATGGCGCGGTAAACCAAATAAAAAGGTAGTATCTGAACCGCAGCGTAATCACCTGTTTTTTCAAGATAAGCATTTAATAAGCGCTGGGCAAAATTAGCTTGCTGACGATCCTGTAAATCCATAATCAGAAAAGCAAGGTCGCTAATGCTGTCAATCCAGCGTAGTTCAGGGTCAAATTCAATACAGTCGAAGGCGACAGGCTTTTCATTAATGAAAACCAGATTGCGTAAATGTAAGTCACCATGACATTCACGAATAAAACCATCACGTTTACGTTGAACGAGTATGGGCTTTAATCGCTTAAATGTAGTCTGACTCCAGCTTTCTAAAGCGGTAAGCTGTGCAATAGCTGTGTCATCATTAAGCAGTTGCTGAAGCAGAATAAAGTTTTCTTTAATGGGGTGGTAGATTTGTTCGGGTGAGCCATAGTTAATGTCTTTGTTGGCAACACCAGTATGTTGATGAAACTCTGCCACCATGGCAGCAAGGGCATCAATATGCTCTGTTTGGAGCAAACTCGCTGCAAGCATACGGTCCAGTTGCATTTGTTGTGGAAACTGAACCATCTTAATAGCGTATTCGATTATCTTACCGGAACCTGCGAAAGCTGCGTGATCCTCTGAACCAGTTATTGGAATAACCTTAAGATAGATAGCAGCTGCCAATCTGGAATTTAATCGTAACTCCTCATTGCAATAAAAATGACGCTTTTCGAGTGTGGAAAAATCAAGGAAGCCTAAGTTGACTGGTTTTTTTATTTTGTATGCAAAAGGCCCCGTTAGAATGACCCATGAAATATGGGTTTCTATCAGCTGAATATTTTCTACGGCATGATCATATACATCAGCACGGAGTAATGATGATATATATGCGGGTAACTGTTTTGCATTGATGTTCATGTCTGATCCCATTTAAGGAGTGAAGATTTAATAACTTCCGGGTTTTGACTTGCCTTTTGACTCCACAGAAGCACTAATAAAATAGTTGCGTAGCTTGCTATGCGCCCATTTTATTAGCACTCCTGTGAAGTCAAAATTCTACGCAAAACTTTCGGAACTTATTAAACCCTCACTCCTAAGTAAAAACGATGTCTAAAGCATGGCTGCATTTTAATGGGACATTCCTGCAATATGACAGACTTTATTTATCAGCTATTTATTAAATCATGTCAACATAGAAAAAGGTCATTTAGGTTTTTAAACGAATTGGTATTTGGATTGTCTATGAAAAACATGAAATATGTGAAAACTAAAATGCCATGGATAAATTAAGACAGTTAATAAGTGCGATAGATAGTCGCGGCTATAAGGCTTATAAGCAACTTCTGGGTGATTATCAGTTTCCTGGTTTTTTGTTGCGAATTGATCATGTGCAAGGGGACCCTTTTGCTGATCCTTCTCGTTGTCGAATATTTATTAAAGCAGCACAGACTAGGATTCCTGAGTCTTTATTTAATACGCGCAGCCGAACTATTGCTATGGAGGATTTTCTGGGGCGAAGTTTTAGCAATGCCATCAAAATGCAAGTGCAAGGAGAGCGTGGCGATGGCATGAGTGGGGAAATGTCCATAGCTTTGTATGGGCAAGAGGTTCTGGAACGTAATGCAGTGCTTATCCATGATGGCGATATTGAGCTGCGCATTCGGATAGGTTTACCTGCAAACAAGCGTAGGGTGAATGCCCAGCAGGCAATCATCATGTTCTTTGACGAACTACCCGCTGTGGTGGCGACTGGTTTGGAACCGCTGAAAACTAACTTGTCAAAAGTGCAGCAACATGTTGATTCAGTCGAGGATCAACAAGCCTTACGCCAGCAGTTGACTGAGCAAAATTTAGTTGCCTTTATCGGTGATGGTTCACGTTTACCAAGATGCAGTGGTGTTGATGATCAACCACTTTCCAATGCTGTCTCATTTCAAGCACCAGAATCTTTGGCAATAAAACTTGAGCAACCTCATGGCGGTGAAATTTGTGGATTAGGTATTCCTGAAGGTGTAACGTTAATCGTTGGAGGAGGGTTTCATGGTAAATCTACTTTACTGCACGCATTGGAACGCGGGGTTTACGATCACATTCCTGGTGATGGTCGGGAAAAGGTAGTTACCATACCCAGTGCGGTTAAAATTCGGGCTGAAGATCGACGAGCCATCACTAAAGTCGATATCAGTCCTTTTATCAGTAACCTTCCGCAGGGTAAAGATACACGTCATTTTTCTACACAAGATGCCAGTGGTAGTACCTCTCAAGCTGCCAACATTATGGAGGCATTATCGGTAGGAACTAAGATGTTACTGATTGATGAAGATACCTCTGCCACTAACTTTATGATAAGAGATGAACGGATGCAGGCCTTGGTTGCAAAAGACAAGGAGCCAATTACACCATTGGTACATCGTATCCGTGATTTACAGCAAGATAATCAGGTATCTGTTACCTTGGTGATGGGTGGGTCAGGAGACTTTTTTGGTGTCGCTGACACAGTGATTATGATGGATAATTATTTGGTTAAAGATGTGACTGAGCAGGCAAAGGCTCTAGCGCATGATGTGATACCTAAAGGTATTGATTTTCCTGCGATAAAGGCAGGGAATCTGCGTTTACATCAGTCACAGTGTTTAAGTCCGAAATACCTTGGGAATAGAGAGAAGATTCAAGCCATAGAGAAACGTATTTTACGATATGGTCAGACCGAAATTGATGTGTCTCAGGTGGAGCAATTGGTCGATAAAGCTCAACTAACGGCTATTGGTTATCTCATTCGTTATTTTTATCAGCAGATTAGCCAGAATG
>WTAG01000283.1 GCA_013139755.1 Methylomarinum sp.
ATACTCTTATTTTCCAGAAACAGACAAAATTTATCAGAACCAATACGGGCAAATAAATCACCTTGATCTGCTAATTTTCTTATAATTGACACCATATCAACCAGAAGCCTGTCACCTGTTTCAAAACCTTCAAGTTCATTAATTAAACTAAAGCGATCAACATCAATAAATAATAAGGCCCCATTCTGCTGCAGCATCTTACTTCGACCAAGAATAAACCTTAATTTGCGTTCAAAATTTTGACGATTTAATAAACTGGTTAATTCATCATGAACAACCAAATATTTTAATTTTGCGTCAATCACTTTTCTTTCAGCTAACTCATTAATTAAACGTTCTTCCTGCTTATGCCTAAGAAAACGCTCATGCTTAATATTTAACTGAAAACCGACAACAATCAAAAATTCCGAATAATTCATGGGAAGCGAGATAAAATAATTTATACAGTTTGTATTCAAATCATAATGACCTCCCTCACATCCCACCTTACTTGTTTCTCTAGACCCAAGAACAATAAATGGGATCACTGAATCACTATCATTACATGATAGTGTCATACACATTTCCGTCACCTGACATTGAGGCAAGGCTTCATTCACAATTATCAGGCCAACTTGCTCAGGATTATTGTAATAAGGTCTTAAAATCTCATAAATCTTACTACCATCCCTTGCAATCTTGATATTTACAAACCCTTGCTTTTCAAGAAACAACTTTATCTCGGCAGCCAACTCGTCATCATTTTCAGCGATAATGATGACTTTCTCTTTTAAACGTTCACAAATAACCATATAGCCAACCAAGCCCCATAAATTATTTTCTAACTAAAAACCAAATACCACTAGCAAGCTTGCGGTGACATACAATACCAGCTACAGTTAACTGTACTTTGAACACTTCCTTTACTATAGACTGATTTCATTTTTTTGCTAGTTATGCTAAATACTTCACAACAAGAACTATCAATCCCCGATCTATTTAAGGGTGACCTGCAATTAACAGCACCCCCAAATGTCTATCTGGAGCTACAGAAAATAACTAGCAACCCAACCAAATCGTTAGCTGATGCAGCATTCATTATAGAAAAAGATGCAGCTCTCGCAATAAGGCTTTTAAAAATAGTTAACAGTGCCTTCTATGGATTCCCCTCAAAAATATCATCCATAGATAGAGCAATAAACCTTATTGGTATAAAAGAACTACAAAACATCATCCTAAGCACAACAGCCATTGATAAATTTTCTAATTTACCCGGTGAACTTATTTCTATGCATGACTTTTGGGCACAAAATATCCGTTGCGCACTCATTGCACAAAAAATTGACCATCATCTCAACAAAGAGTTTTCAGATGCTATTTTTATCTGTGGCATATTACATAACATTGGACAATTAGTTTTTTTTTCTCGGATACCAGAACTGGCCAGAGAAACAAGCCTAAGGCTTCAAACACTAGACCATCCAACTGACCTTGGTGAAATACAGTGTGAAATAGATGTTATTGGCTTTGATCATTTTCAAACAGGTGCCGCATTATGCAATCTATGGAAGCTCCCAGAGCTTATTACCGAAAGCATAAGACTGCACGCATACCCTGATAATACCGGGCCTTACCATAAATTAGCATCCATCATAAGACTCGCCAACACCTGCAGTACGATTGATAGCAACTGTTGCGATGATGCTATTAACAACTTAGGTATTTCTGCATTTGAAATCAGTACTATTATTGAAAGCACACATGAAGAATTTGAAGATATTTTTAAGGTTTTTTATCATGCTTAAAAAAACCTTAGTTAATTTAAAAACCCATTAATCTATACTTTCCCAGAGCTCATTCTCACACAAAAGATTAAAGGGCAGCTCTATTAATTCATGACGAACATCTATACAGTTAAAATATTCGATAACTTCGTGGACAACAGGGATGTGGGCGAGGGGCGTGAGCAAGGAGCGAAAGCTTTGAAAATCTTGTCAATAGCTTGCTATTAACTGCGATCTTCGCCTTGTTCTCAAAGATGTTAAGCGCATATCTGCTCAGACAGAATTAATAGAGACGCCCTAAAGGCATCTTACCCATTGCACAGTAATATTATCGCCTTTGCCATTTGCTCGTAGGTGAGCCATTTTAGCTACTTTTTTAAGCTGATCTAGACCACTGTGTGGAGAGGACAGTTGTAACAAGTCTTTTTCTTTAATATACTCCCAAAAACCATCGGAACATAATATAAAAGTCTCTCCTTTTTCTACGGGCGGGTAAATATTAACTTCGGCAGAATGATTTTTCTTAATGTTAATACTTTGTGTCAGCTGGTTCTGCTCTGGATGCAGGCCCATTTCACCTTCAGTTATTTTACCTTCGTCCAATTGTTTTTGTATTAAAGAGTGGTCTTTTGTCCGCCATAATACTTGCTTATCATTTAAACGATATAGACGAGAATCACCACAATGAGCGGTTACTGTGACATTATCATCCACGTACAAAACCACACAGGTTGTATGCGCATCAATTGCTTCTGCATCTTCTAAAAACATCACTCGCATATCGTCAACAGCCGCATCTATCCAGTCCTCCATAACCGTTTTTACATTCTGCGTTGAATCTTGCAATAACTGATGATAGAAAGGAGCCAACTTAAACAAGCCCTGACAAAAAAATTGCGCTGCCTTTTCACCGCCATAATGACCGCCCAAACCATCAGCAACAACAAACAATCCATATTCACTATTGACCCTGTGCGCCATACAGTCTTGATTGATTGCTCTGTCACCTATTGATGTTAACTGATAATATTTCAGTTGATTATTCACCTATCAGCCTGCTGCCCGGCTATCTTTCATAACCCTTTTTAAATCTCTAACTGTTTGATCTAATCCTGAGAATACTGCTTGTGCAATAATTGAATGACCAATATTTAACTCAACTATTTCAGGGATTCTACAAATTGCATCAACATTATGAAAATGCAGCCCATGCCCAGCATTAACCTGCAAACCTAAGCTATGCGCATATTCAGCGGCCTTTTTAACTCGCTCGAGCTCTTGCTTTTGTTGTTGACTATTCTCTGCATCAGCATAGCATCCGGTATGCAGTTCTATAACAGGCGCTCCAGCCTTAACCGCGGCATCAATTTGTTTGAATTCAGGATCAATAAACAATGAGACTTCAATACCTGCATCTGCCAACGTTTGACAAGCATTCAGCATTCGTTCTGGGTTGCCTGCTACATCCAAGCCTCCCTCTGTTGTAAGCTCGGCTCTTTTCTCGGGAACTAAACAACATGCCGCAGGTTTTACATCAGTTGCAATGCCGATCATTTCATCGGTAACAGCCATTTCTAAATTTAAGCGGGTATGCAACATATCCTTTAATAAATATATATCTCTATCCTGAATATGGCGACGATCTTCCCTTAAATGCGCTGTTATTCCATCTGCTCCAGCTTGTTCTGCTACTAATGCAGCTTGAACAGGATCAGGGTAACTGGTGCCTCTTGCTTGGCACAATGTGGCAACATGATCTATATTGACCCCTAATAAAATAATTTGTTTTTTCATAGTTGTTTTATTATTTTAGCCAGGACAGCTCGACTCTTAAGTGCTTTGCCCTGTAATTGAAAATCGATAATGCGTCTCATCAAGTGCTTGGCTTCAGATAACCCTTGCTTCCCCAAGGGCTCCCTAGCCGCTAAAGCGAATAATGTTTCACCACAAACATAACCTTTTATGCTTTCTAGCATACCCACTTCACCACTAAAATAATATTTTATGGATGGTTGGACTAGATCACCTGTATCGGCATTGAATGTTAACTGAACCCCATACCCTATGTGTTCCAGCAAATTAAGCTCAAAGAATCGCAATATTTCTTCAGTCTCTGTTGCATTCGCCAACCGAGTTAAACATTGATGATATTCAGCAAATACCTCAGGATGAGGATCGTGCTTATGTAAAAAATAGCGGATTAATTCATTGATATAAAAACTGCAATATAAAGAAAGCCCTGTTAACTTTATTGGTGCCGAGTCTAGCTCAACATGCATCAACAGTTTTAGCTCATTTTTACCTGCATAGGATAATTTTAAAGCAGAAAAGGCAAGCAGCAGTCCAGCTGTTTTAGACTTTTTCTTCCTTACACCTCTGGCAAGAATAGATACAATGCCAAAATCCCGCGTTAACACATCGATAATTAAACTACTTTCACGGTATTTTCTGTGTTGCAAGATATAAGCGGGTTGTAATAGAACGTTTGATTGATCCAACTTATCCGCCATTATTGAATAAAAAATGCTCAGTCATTATTGTAGTGACGGTTATTTTGATAGAACAAATTTAGTCTACTAAGATAGCGTAACTCGTTCCATAGCGGACTGAAGTCCGCTCTACTTTACGGAGCAAAATAACATTGACGCTATTGTAGACTTGATTGAGGTAATAAAACCCAGTCTACACAGACAAATCTAAAGCCCCTCACCCAAAAGATACCTTACTTAGTCAGCATCCATAAACCCTAAGCTTTGTAATGCACGTTCACTGTTGGCCCAACCTTTTTTCACTTTAACCCAAAGCTGTAAATACACTTTATTACCAATCAGGGTTTCGATATCTTTTCTGGCATCAGAGCCTACTTTTTTAAGCATTTCGCCTTGCTTACCAATAACTATATTTTTCTGAGAGCTACGTTCCACCCAAATAACAGCATAAATTTTGGTGACATGATCCAGCTCTTCATACTTTTCAATTTCTACCGTCAATGAATAGGGAAGCTCATCCCCTAATCTCCGCGTTAACTTTTCTCTGACAATTTCTGCCGCCAAAAAACGCTCGGGACGATCAGTAACTTGATCTTCTGGGTAAATCAAATCACCTTCGGGCAAGTTTTCCATTAAAACATTTTCTAATCTGTCTAGATTAGTTCGTTTTAAAGCCGAAATAGGCAACATAGCTTTAAAAGGAAATCTTTTTTGTGCTTCTGCAAAAAAAGCCAAAATTGCATCTTTATCCTTCACTTTATCCACTTTATTAGCGGCTAAAATAACCGGAAGCCCTGCTCTTTCAAGTTTATCAAAGATCACCTCATCATATTCATGCCAAGACAATCCATCAATTAACCAAACAACG
>WTAG01000133.1 GCA_013139755.1 Methylomarinum sp.
AAAAATCAGGGGATAATATCGTGGTTATTTCTGGCTTATCAGCAGGAGAAAAAATAGTTTTACCTAATATATTAAGTTCAACAAAGTAGGATGCGCAAAGGGCTTTCCGTACCCATACACTATGTCACAGCCAATAATTAAATCAAGAAAATAGGATTTGCTGACGACAGGAAGCGCATCACACTGAAAGATGTGCTTCGTTCCCTTAGCACATCCCATATAACTACCTTAAATTAATGGTAGTGGTACTCTATGTTGAAACATTACGCTATGTATTCCCGAACAAGGATAAACAAAAATTATGTTTGATATATATAAAAAACAGCTATTGATTGCAGCGACACTCTTTTTAAACTCAGCGGCGCTCTCTGCGACAGAAAATCATACCTATAATTTACAACAAGCCATTGACCATGCCCTCACCCACAACCCCAACTTGCAAATTATGCAAGACAGGATTGCTCAAGCAGAAACACAGCTAAGTATTGCCTTATCGCGTTTTTACCCCAACATAAAAACCCGTTTATCTTATGAGCATAGCACCAACCCTTCCCGTGCCTTTGGCATGATCATCGCGCAACGCCGTCTGAATTTTTCACCCTCTGTTGATTTTAACAACCCTGGCGGTACAGATAACTACCGCCCTGAAGTAACGGCCAGCTATTCATTATTTAGAGGAGGCCAAGACTATTTCCAAAGCAAATCTGCTGAACTAGGCATAGAAGCCGCAACTCTAGAAAAAAAAGCCACACACAACCAGCTTATTCAAGCCGTAAGCTCTACATTTTATGCCTATCTCGCTGCAATTGAAGCAGACAAAATTTCCAATCGATCTATTGAAGCCGTAGAAAATGAATTAAAACAAAGTAGAATTCGCTATGAGGCGGGGTCCGTCTTAAGATCAGACGTATTGTCGCTAGAAGTCCAACTCGCTGAAGCCCAAGATACAAAAATCCAAACCCTTAATGCGATTGAATTAGCAAAAACAGGACTACAAAGTTTACTGGGCATAAGCACTCATGAACTATTTAAAATTGACCAGTCAAACGACTGGCTATTACCCCAAGCCAACAGCTCATTTGATGACCTGCTTAATCTTGCCATGGCTCAACGTCCCGAAATACTAACAGCAAACAAACGCATAGAAATAGCTCAGCAACAATTAAATGCCGCTCGTGGCGCATACCTACCCAAAGCAGACGCATATGTTTCTTATGGTTCCGACAGTAAAAATCTGGATTTCAACACCAATAGAGATAACGTAACAGCTGGTGTCACCGTTGAAATGGATATTTTCTCTGGCTTTGCTCACAAAGCAAAAGTAAAAAAAGCAGAACAGCAACTAGCTATCAGTAAAAAATCAGCCAAACAAACCCAATTACAGATCGAAAATGCAGTTAAAACAGCGCATTTAAAATTACTAGAAGCCCTAGCTCGCTTTAAAGTCACCTCTGCATCCGTCAAAGCCGCCGAAGAAGCCTTTCGACTAGTCAATGAACAACGCAAAGCAGGCACTGCAACCATCACCCGCTATATTGAAGCCAAAGTTGCAAGAGACCAATCTCACGCCAGAAACATCGCTGCACGTTTTGATGCCTTACGAGCAGAAACAGACCTAAACCAAGCGATAGGTAGTTGAAGGGGATTATATGCAGTCATCAGATCATTCAATCTTACCCCCTCAAAACTTGCATCAGAAAATTCGTAGTTGATGCATTTCCAGTCGTTAGCACACCCTGTTTCAATTTTCTTATCTTAGAAATAGGTTTTCTTTTCTCGGATAGCACTATAGGTTTCTTTTATCGTCTTTATTAGGCTAAAGCGTTGCAATTGATGACATATAACCGTTAAAATCCTCACCATTCAATATGGTCTGACCCAATGTCATTAAGTTAAGCAAGTGATTAGGATGTGCTGAGCAACGAAGCGCATCATATGTTATCGGCTTAATTTAATGGTATTGAAGTCAAAAAGCATCGATTTATTTTCGAATCGATCGAACAAAAAACAGGATAATTTATGAAAACTCGCGCAGCGGTTGCATGGGAAGCGAATTCCCCCCTTGTAATAGAAGAAATTGATTTACAAGGCCCTCAACAAGGTGAAGTTTTAGTCAGAATGGTTGCGACAGGCGTATGCCATACAGACATGTTCACGCTTTCTGGTGATGATCCTGAAGGTATTTTCCCTACTGTTCTTGGCCATGAAGGCGGCGGTATTGTTGAAGAAGCTGGCGCAGGCGTGACGACTTTAAAGGTTGGAGATCACGTTATTCCTCTTTATACACCTGAGTGTGGCAAGTGTAAATTCTGTCTTTCTGGTAAAACCAATTTATGTCAGGCTATTAGAGCGACTCAAGGCAAAGGCCTTATGCCTGATGGAACAACTCGATTTTCTAAAAATGGAAAGCCTATTTTCCATTACATGGGAACATCTACATTTTCTGAATATACCGTGGTTCCAGAAATTGCCCTAGCTAAAATCAATAAAGCAGCGCCATTAGATAAAGTATGTCTTTTAGGTTGCGGCGTTACCACAGGTATTGGTGCGGTATTAAATACAGCTAAAGTAGAACCAGGTGCAACAGTTGCTATTTTTGGACTTGGCGGTATTGGACTGTCTTGTGTGCAAGGCGCAGTT
>WTAG01000030.1 GCA_013139755.1 Methylomarinum sp.
ATCGACTTCACAACAATAGAGCATGGCATTCAAATCTGCTACAGAAATATCTTCCTGTACCCCCCATAAGAAACCACCTTGAGTCGATTTAATCAATAGCGCTTGCAAGCACTCCCCTACCTGAATATCACGGGGAGAAGCTCCCTCTAACCGGATCATTGAGCCGTCACTATTTATTTGTTCAATGGTAAGGTCTGATATTTCATTCAATGTGACACCAGACAATAATAATAAAATTAACTGCTGAGTTTTATTATCTGCATGCTTCAATAAAACTTGCACCTCATCAACAGCAAGTTTTTGATAAGTCTGTAGATAAGCCAATCCATTTTGGCTGAGTTTCTCAATTTCATTCGTCGCACTTTGTTGTGCAATACCTTGATGAGCCTCGGCATTACCAAACCACGCGGTAATAGGAAAATTAATAGTGCTTTGATTTTCTTTCCCTCGCATTAAAAAATCATTAAACCAGACCATAAGAAAAGCTAAAACCAACGATATGATCAACACAATTAATGCACCAATATTATAATCAGGACTAACTGCCTGCCTATTAACACCGGCCCTCTCTACCACATCAACCTGGGGGTATTTTTCAAACTGTTTACTTTCTATTTTTAACAATCGCTCTCTAGTTTCTCTATTAATCAGTTCAAATGACTCCAAGTCAGCAACTAGTTTTTGATGTTTAGCGAATAGTGTAGAAAAATTTGTCGCCTTGTCTTTATAGGCATCAAGTTGCTGTCTCATCTCCGAAACAACTTGTTTTGCTGCATGATAATTTTGACTGGCTTCCGTCCAGACCATACTTTTCCCCGTTTTCTGCTTCTCTCTTATTTCACGCTCCAATTGCTTAATTTGTTCGGGAATAACTTTTAATGAAGAGCGAAATTTGAAATGATCCCGAGTAAAACGCCTATCAAATTCGGTCAGTTTTTCTGTTAATTCCTGATGACGTTTTTCCAACTGACTTAACGACCTTTGCTCTTGCTTCGGTACAACCGTCTGATTTTTCGCTATAGCCATATTAATCGCATCCAGCCTGGCTTTACTTTTTACTAGCTCTTCTTTTGCCTTATTCAATGCTTGCGTCAAACTTCGCAAAGTTGCCGGCAATTCATTCTCTTCTCTCACGATAGAGCTAATATCGTGCTCCTTTCTAAATTGATCCAGCTCTTTTGCTGTTTGTTCAATCTTTGCATCTAATTCTAATAATTCACTTTTAACCAGTTCAACAGTATTGTGAGCAGAATTCTTCACACTTAATGCTCTAACATCAAGATAAACATCAATCCATGTATTAATAACCAGAGGAAGTATTTCAGGCTCTCCACCGTTAGCAACCATTTCAAGAAGGTTGGTATTCTCAATAGCCTCAACTCTTAACATATTGCGAATATCTGTTAGCGTAAGGTTGCTCTTACCTTGTGATTTAATTTTGGACAAAACCGCTGACAACAATTCAAAACTTAACAACTTTTGCTTTTGAATTGTCACATGCTGAAAGTCTACATCACCGCTATTTTGATCGACTGCCGTGGCGGCAAAGGTTAGTAATGTCGCACTACTTTGATAAACAGCAGGGCGAGCATAATTAAGAATTAAACCGAATACCAAACAGAATAAGAATGTGAAAATAAATATTTTAAAGCGTAAGGGAAATACAGCAGTCAGCGAAGCGGATTCTGTCGCATATTGACTATTAGCTTGAGAGATATACTCTATCTTTTTTACAGTCTCCTGCTTCACTTCAACACCCTCTTGTTATACTGCCTACTAACCTGAATTGGGGTTAAGGAATATCTCTCTACCTATCTTCATTCCGATAATCTTTAGAGCCTAAATCTATATTGAAGGACTAGATTTAGGCTAAAAACAAGAGGGAATAACAAATCAATTGTTAAATTAACTTATCCCTAGCTAAGAGTCATTTTTACAGTCTCGAAGATTAAGAACAGAAATATTCCTCGCCTTACTCTTAAAACGGCTTACCTATTAAAAATAAGAGTCGTTTTAAGAAAACAGATTAGCCTATATTAAAAAGCAGCTCTAACACCGCCACTGACCGTATAGCTATTAAAATAACGATGTCCTTCAACTCGCTGATAATCTACGAAGAGCTGAACACTATGCGTTAACACAGTAGAAATACCACCACCGATAACAAAGTAATCTCTATCAGGTTTATCAGTACTAAATTGCAAGTCGTAGTTGGTTGCATCCTGAACAAAAGATGCATGAATAGTTCTGCGCTGATCAAGAAACTCATGAACGTAGCCAGCCTTAACCCTAGGCAAAATAACACCCCAAGGCACACTAACCGCATACGAAGTATCAAAACCAAGAGTAGATTTAAAAGATTGTATATTCTGATCTTGATATCTTAGTGCTAAACCATCACCACCCGATTCAGCATAACTGTCTATAAATGACCCCGAGTAATCTAATTTTATTAAAGGTGTAACCTTTAATGCATCATAAGACAAGGAATAAGAAAAATTTAACCCGGCTAAAATTTTATTAGCAGTGGCATCAGCATTAGCGACAGTATTTACAGGGGGAATAGGCTTTTTACAACAAGGAGTAATAGCATAGCTAATATTTCTTGCAAGATCATAATCTATACCAGTCCAGCCTATATAGCCATCAATAGAAAAATCATCATTTACATTAAAATTTGCATAAGTCAGTACACTAATGCTTTCGTAATCTGAACTCCCTACATTACCGTTATAATCCAAATCTGTATCTGAATAAGCTACAGCCAGTCCTGCAACAAATTTTTCGCTAAAAATATAATCCATACCTACTGTAAATCCCAGCGTATCGGAATCATAACCTGTTTCTAAAACCGTATCTTTTCTATCAATTTCAGTTAACTTTCCTGACGAAAAAAATCCCAATCTTTCTCCTGATAAAATATCGCCTGCAGCACCTTGTTTTTTAAGTTTTTCCTGCCTTTCTTCAATTGCTTTCTTGTGATGCCTATCTGAATAAGTTGTTGAATTGCCGATACCTGAAGAAATTCCAGCATTATTACCTGTACCTGCTTCTATACCACCAATAGTACCTCCACCAATTTCTTCACACCTATCCTTCAAATCAGTACCTGGATTTCCAGTTGGAGGGCAAACAAAATCCCAAGATTCATTGAGAACTTGAGCCGGACTTGTATCTGCAAAAACCGAACTACTACTCAGCACTAAACCAAAAAAAATAAAAATAAAACCCGATCTACTTGTAAACATACCACCCCCTCGTTATTAAAACTTATTGAATTGATTATAGTTACCAAACCATAGGGTTGCAAAGAAACAACACAACGAATCTATTTTGGTACAAAGAAAAATTCCCCAGACTCATGCCCTGCATGTCGAATAGGTGCATACTCAGGAACTTGCTCAATGCCATAATCAGCCGCTATAGCGACAATATTACTTGATACCTGCCTATATAAAGCTTGCCCCTCAAGTAAGGTAGCATTATTTTCTAGTGCATTAATAAATGCATTGGCAAAGACAGAATGCTTACCCCCACCGCCATCCATAACGGGTTTTAAGCCTCCCGAAGTTAATACAGTTCGGGATTTGGCTTTTAGCATCGCTTTTAACCATTGAGATTTCTTCTCACCACTGATACCTGATTCCAGTCTTGCTAAAGATGAACGAGTCATCGCACCCGAATAACAGGAGTCAGAAACTACCATAATATGTTTAACCGACATACTATTTAAAATATCAGTAATAGCAACAGTAGACACCCAATTAGCCGTATTATCTGCATCTGCATCAACTGGCAACCAGTGCCCACGCATGTTGACTCTATCCAGCTCTCCATGCCCTGCATAATAAACCAGCAGGTTGTCCTTTTCTGTCAAACTGGCTCTCAGTTTGTTTAACGCTGATAAAATCTGATAACGATTTGCGTTCAAAAGTAATTTTGTTTCAAACCCGTATTTATTTTTAAGGACTTTAGCAACTTGTTTTGCATCATCAACTGGCGTATCTAATTTAGGTATTTTCTGGTATTTATTATTTCCTATGACCAGTGCATAATATTTACCAAAGTCTATGGTGCTCCATGACCTGTCTACTTGAGATGACAACTTTTTCTCAGTTTCTCCTATAGTTAGCTGACTTTTTTGAGGTAATGACAAAACAAAATCGATAGTCGCTCTTGCTCCTTTTTTATCAACGACAACGACTTCAACTGGAGTATCTAACTCGGTAAGCGTAATCTTTTCCTGGAACAAACCCTGTTTATCCACGGTTCTTCTTTGATCATTTATCATCAATGACATAATGCCAGACGGTGCATTAACCTTTCCAATAACATCTCTTGCCTTAACCGCTGAACGAAGCTTTACAGTAGGTGTACCTCTCACCAATACAAAAGGTGGGTCAATAATTTCTATGGATGGCTTGTTAGTGCCACTTTGTTGTTCAACATTTTTCTCCAGCAGCTGTATCTTCTTGCCAAACTGTTTTTTTTCTTTCTTTAACTGAGCAATTAAACGCGCCTGCTCCTGAACATTAGCTGCAGAGACCATTCCTTCTAGTTCACGTCTGTGCCTGACTTCTATCTCTAATAGTTGCTTTTCGGTATCGACTAATCTGGCCTGAGCATTAAGTAGCTTTAACTCCATGTTATTTTTTTCTGATTGATTTACTTGTAGCTCTTTAGCAATTTGTTTCGATCTTTTTTGCATTTCCTCCATTTTTTGCATCAGATCACTTGCTTTCATACTATATTGCTCATCAAGACCTGCAACTTTACTAACTTGCTCACTCACTCTATTTTGTTTCTGCTTAAGGAGTCCTTGTAACCGAATAATTTCAGCTTTGTCATCATCTATTGTCGCCACATTCAAACGGTCTTTTGTTTGCTGCAATAAATTTTCAGTCTGTTTTAAAATATTTTGTTCTTTTATTAATTGCTGCTGGGTCTTTTCTAACTGGACAGATAATTCTCTGCTTTCATGTTTATTGTTTTTTAATTCAGTCCTTAAAAAATCTATTTCCTGATTCAGACTGTCTTTTTCCTGTGTATTGATAGTAGATGCATAAGCAATTCCACTACTCTCAAGTCCAGATGATTTCTTATACAAGGCCAAAGATTTTGCCCTGTCTTTCTCTACACCCAGCCCTTTTTCATATAAAAAACCTAGATTAATTTGAGCGCGACTATTTCCCTGCTCTGCTGCCTTACGATACCAATAAACAGCTAAATTATAATCAGGGGCAATACCCATTCCTTTTTCAAAAATTTCTCCTACATAAGCTTGGGCAGTAGCTTCACCACTTTCCGCTCGTGGCATCCATACTTTTAATGCCGTCGCATAATTAGATTGCCCATGTGCAGCATATTCCCCACCACGAACGCCACATTCCTGAGCAGTGAGCTTTACTGCCCTTCTTGCCGTGACATAAGTAGCAATTTGTCCTAGATTTCGTACCTCACCGGGTAATAGACAGTCAACAATAAAAAAATCATCTGCTGATCTCGATTGCTGGCTAGTCGTTAATCCATGCGGCCCTGTACAACCAACAACAAGACCGAGAAACAATGCCGCAACTATTTGATTTTTCATAATTTTATACACCCAGCTATAGACCATCACTTTTCATCTAAATACCAAACGCCATCATCCTTTAACAAGTTTCGCCTTAACCAACCATTAATAGTATTCTTATCTTTTCTATAACAATCAGGACAAATACGTTCACTCTCTATTCCTGACTCAATTTCTTCTAACCACTGCGCCCATTCTTCCACATTATTTGCTTCAAAACGTTGCTCAGCTGAATATCCCAAAGCATAAAGTGTTTCGGGCAACACCCTGCCTTTTACTTTAAACATTCCTAACCGTCTAACCACTAAACCTGAAGCTTCAATCGCCTGTAATAAATCACCTGCAATAATAATATCGGCATTAAACAAACGCGTTAAACTTTCTATACGAGCCGCTAGATTTAGTGGGTCCCCCAGAATTCCAAATTTTTTAATACCATACTTTGGACCCAAATCCCCCATAACTACATTACCCGTAGTAATTCCGATACCTGCATCAATAATACTATTGATTTTTTGTAGCGACTCAGCATCAATTTTATTTTTATATCTTTGCTGTAAAGTTAAAAAGAACTGTTTTTGTAACTCTCGCAATTCGATAGCGCTTAACAACGCTTTTGTATATATTTGAAGCCGCTCTTGTTCATTACTTTCGTCCCAATAGTAACAGACCATATCGCCAACATAAGCTTCTAAAATACCATCATATTTCTTCTGTAACACAAATGAAGTTTCTTCCAGATAGTCATTCATTAGTTCCAAAACCAACTCAGGCTGTTTTAATAATCCTGTGACTGTTGTATACCCTGCCAAATCACTCATTAAGACAACAACATGACAGCGTTTACTTTTAAACGACTCATTTTCCCTTAATGACAATAACATGACATGAACCTGTTCGGGTAAGTATTTCCGTACTAAATACCCTTCTTTAAACCCCACAGTTAAATGTACAAAAACAATTTGACCCGCTCCGATTACATACACCAGCATAGTGGCAACGACTGGCCAAAGCTGAATAATGGGATTAAAAAAACATAATAAACTTAAACCAATAAATATAAATAGCCCCAAACACCACAAAAATATATGTGTTAGAAACATGCCTACCAATACCGTCATAATGGCAACACAAACAAACAATATAATTTTTATTGAATAGGTGGGCGATTCCGGAGCATCTTGATTTAATAGTGTTTCAACAGCATCAATGACATATTGTGCGCCAGGGGTCATAAGTCCGGGTCCAAATAATGCGGTTGTCATCGCAGTAATCACTAAGTCAGTAGACTCATTCGGTGCTGTTGTTTGCAGTATCACGACTTTATTTTTCAATAAAGCTGCCGCTTTCAAGGCAAGGCCACTATCACAAGAAGCCAAAAGACTAACAGGTAAAATTAGCCGTTTACCTTGCATATCAACCTTATACTTTGGGAAACTCAGACGTAGTTGACGACAAGGATATTTAGAATCACACAGGTCATCTGATGGCTTAATTCCATATTGTTCTAATTTTTTTCCGGCTTGACTGAACGCCACCAACTTATGAACAGCATGGTCTTCACTTAAGTCTAACCATCTTGCTATAGGACTATCAAGGGTTACCAGACGATCACTCACAGACAATCCTTCTGGAGGTATTGCTTCTGCAGCTTCCCAGCCAAATAATAGAAAATCAGGTAAGCCATGCATATCATCCAGATAGGGTGCAATAGAAAAAGACTTAATTGCACCCTGATGCATTTTCAAAGGCGCATTACCTAACTCACTATTATTTATAAGGCATTGACTCTCTTTAGAACGGGAACATTCCGGCATTGACCATTGCACAGAACCATCTTTCTCAATACACTGTGCATAAGGCATTCTACCTTCTATTTCTTTTGAGATCCTCGCATCAAGAAACACACCTTTTGCTCCCGCCTCAATCAGCCGTTCGGTTGCTCTTGCAAACAAAGGTAACGCTTGCTTTCTTCCAACGCTGTAGGGGACACCATCATCAAGCACAACAATGCCAGAATGTTTCCATTCTGTCCTATGTTGAAAAACGACTGCTGAATCATGAATCCAATAATCCAGTTTTTTATCAAAACTATAATCAAAAAACACACCTGTTAAAAATGCACTACATGTACAAAATATGAGTATGCTTTTCTTAATAGTTGTTAAACCCTGCATTAACTTTTTTTTAAAAAGTACTGTTAAATATCACTTTTTCAGAAACATTAGGAAATGAAAAGGTTTTAATAACTGTTTCTACACATTCAGACAAAACATCGTCATTCGTATCACCAATTAAATTGACACTTATTTCAGTCACTTCAGCAGCAAGAACACTCCAAGTAGCATTTATACCCTGTGTTGTTCGATACAGTTTTTTACATAACCTAAGTTCAGGCTCTATCACTGCAATCATTTGTTGTTTATCAATAGTTCCGAAGGAACCTTTAACCTGAATCATTTTTTTTATGTCACGCATTTTGACAGAGGTTGTTCTCTCAATTTGTTTTGACTGACTCCCTGTTAGCGGTTGAACAAATGATAAAACACAATAAAGGCCTCTTTTCTTCCCCATCGGTCCTTCACAGCTTAATTTATTATCAATCCAGCCACTACAATTATTCAATTTAGCCTGACTTAGCCAAGGAGATAGCATATCTGAGAACTCTAATTGTAAAATATTGCCTGTTCTATTCAGACATATCATTTGAAACTCAGGACTCATGAATTCAGATGGAATTGACTTTACCCAAAGCCTACCTTTTCCTGATAACTCAAAAACTGTACCTATTGAAATATCGGGAGATTCTGTACATTTATTTTTAATCACACTGACGCCAGAACTTCTATTATTTTGCAACTGCAGTACGCCACATTCTGATGCGTTAACATGACTAGTCAATAATAAAAACAAACTATTCCAACAAAATATCTTCAATAGCTTTATATGTTTAAAATATTTTTTCATCTCATCGCCTTTACGTTTCGTTTTAACTAGAATTATATAAAAATTGTAACAATAAACTCTGTAGGAAAACTTATTGCTTTTTCCCTAATCCTTATCAAACAAAGAGCTTTTGCGAACTGAATTCCTCCAAAAAATGCTGACTTTTCCTTGGATATAGTCAAACCCTAGGGGCAAGACAAAATTGAAGTGGGACTTTAGTCCCGCATAAGTCAAGCGAGGCAAAAGCCTCACTTCCAAATTGACAAAATTATTTTAACCACTCAGCAGAAATACAGAATGATTTGATAATTACTTTGGAATAATTACCGTAAAATGCTCCCCAGCTTGCCCATAGAGATGAAGCACATCATCTAGCAACTCTCCATGAACATACTCTGTCTTTCCATTTTTAAACATCTGTCCGCTAACGATTTTTTTATTGGCAATATCAACAACAAATCGAACATATTTTGAATCGGCATAGCCTTCAATTTGATATTGTTCTATTTTGTTAGATGTTGTGTTAATTTTATTCTTTTTCTGGTCGTGTTGTTTAATCAATGGTTTCTTCGCAGGGGTATCATCATTCGCTACAAAAAACACTTCAGCAAAACTAACCTTTTGCCAAACCAGTATGATCAAGAAAATAACCAGCAATTTATTCATAAACCTATTCACATTATTTCTATTCGCCCGCTACAATATCGCCTACACCTGAAATTTGTTTACTGATTTTTGTTGGCTTAACAAAAAAGAGAATATCACCCACACCAGAAACTTTTGCTTTCAATTCTTTATGTGCAGTCAACTCTACATTACCGGAACCCTGAAGATTGACCGTTACAAAATCAGAATCTAAAGATTTCATCTTTACATCACTTGTACCATGAATATTTAAGTCTAAGACCGAAGCATTTCCATTGGCATATAAATCAACGGCCCCCATCACCTTAAGCTTTAATTGCTTTGTTGCTATTGCATCAAGCGCAACATTACTCGTACCATTAATGTCCATAGATTCTATTTCGGGTGATGAAACAATCACGATAATTGGATTTCGACTACTATAAGATTGTTCCATTGATATATACAGCGTATGACCAACAACCTCAGTAACCACCTTATTAACCAGGTTGTCATCAGCCGTAATCACCAAAGAAAGCGGGCCTTGCCTGTATTTGATATCAAACCCTCCACGGCTATTTAATGATGAAAAATTCTCTATCTTTCGCTCAATTGTCTGCTTAACACCCGATCCTTTAATAGAAAAATGCTCTCCCCCGACCTCTTTTCCATTAATGATTATTTTCCCAGTAGAAACTGTATTGTCAGAAACAAACCAAGAACCCGCAAAGGCCGTTGAAATATCAAAAATTATAAGAACTATTACAGCGAATACATGCATAATATACACCTCTGTTTTTTGTAACTAACAAGAGTCGTTATAAGCGTCATCGTTCACAAACAATTATGCTTCTACCCCTTTTTTAAACAGCTCTACATTGATCGTTATAAAACCGAGTATTAGGGGGATTTACGAAATTGCACTCTTCTATTAACTGCTGCAAACGGGTCAACACCTGGTAATGATTGACTTTCGCCCATTCCAGTAACAAACAATCTATTTGAAGCGATATTAAAATTATTTCTTAAGTAATTTTTTACTGATTCAGCCCTTCTCTCAGACAAATATCGGTTATAGTTCTCCGAACCACTGGCATCAGTGTGACCTTCAATCAGCAACTTTTCTCCTGAGAAATCAGGTAAACTCAGCATCCTTCCAATTTCATTCAGAAAAGGCTTTGATTCGTTAAGAATTTCAGATGAATTATAGCCAAACTTTATAGGCAAACCGATGGTTGAACTTTGTTGACTAACAGCCTTTGGCTCAGACAAGTTTTTAGGTTTACCAAAACTGATTGATCGCATTTTTATACCCGCTGGTTTCATTTCAGCAGGTTGATTAGAAAATAAAATACTGCCCATTTCCTCAGCTGACGGGGCTTTATCAGAGTACATTTTTACTGCTTGTGCATTTGCAGCTTGCCAAACAAACAACGCTAAAACCCAACTAAAACTTACTTTTTTAAAAGTAGACATGATAACTACCCTCACTCATTTCTTATATTTCTGCCTAGTACACTTAAATTTAAAGATTTTTAATCAAAAAAAATAAACTCTATTTTTTACTCCATCGAGTCACTTTTTCACTCCTATCAAAAAAAACAATTTGCGTTTGATACTCCCAAGATCGCCATTTATCCCATTCTTTATCCTTTGCTGTCCCTGTACAAGTCCAACAAGGCCTACCCCACGCTGCGCGAACTTGATCAGTTGTCATCCCAACGAGTAAATAACCTTCATTAATCACCTTAATCATCTCAGCACTCCATTCCGGATGCTCTTCAATAATTTGTGAGCGCCTAACAGGA
>WTAG01000486.1 GCA_013139755.1 Methylomarinum sp.
TTTGGTGAGAAAGGAATATTAACTTCACCATTTTGGTTCACTGCTGAAGGAGCCATTATTGGACTAATTATAGGTTATTTTGCTACGCGGTTTGGCGGAGAGGGCAAGGCTACGGTTGGGAAATAAATCTGATATCAACAAAGAACCTAACGAGCTCGTAGGCTGGGTTAGATTTTCAAGCGAAGCTCTGAAAACGTAACCCAGCATTTATATGCAATATTCTGGGTTACGCGGTGAAGCTGCTAACCCAGCCTACGGGCTGGAATGATCATCTGGAAGTTTACAAAAACCCTGAGGCGGTACATCTAGTGCACTGTTAAATTTGCTAGATAAATTTTGAAAGGCAATAAGCCCCGTTAACTCCACGATGCCATCATCGTCAAAAAAACCGCTTAATCGCTGTACCAATTCGTCAGTGACTTGCTGATCTGAATAAGTAACCGCTTCCGTATATTCAAGAACTACCTTTTCTATCTCGTCAAAGAGATCACTTTCTTGCCACCGTGCAAGTTGCTCTACTTTTTCCATAGAGCCAGAGCGTTTAGCCAGAGTAGCTGAATTAATATCAACACAGAAACGACACCAATTAATTTGCGACACTCTTACCGTAACCAATGAACGCAAAACAGGATTCAAGGGAGAGCTTTTTCTATCCAGTGCGCCATAAAGCGCAGCCACTGCTCCGAACAACTTAGGTACTCTTGCCCAAAGCAAACCAGGCTGAAGGGTTGCTCCATATTTTCTTCTCTGATGCCAAAAGAAAGGCTGTAGAAGCCAAGGGTACTCTGTTAATTTTTTTACCGAAATTCTCATATTTTTACTTCCAGTGTCCAACGCTTTTGTTGGAGGTATAAGATGGGCACGAAAGAACCCTTTGCCCATCCTACAACAATATCATGTACTTTCCTTAACTTGCCAGTTGGTTTCTGCCATTTTTCTTTGCCCTGTATAAAGCCGTATCTGATAACCTCATAACCCCCCAAGCGCCAACTTTCTTATTTCTTGAGTCTGCCACACCAATTGACACCGTAACTTGAACGGCCTTCTCTTTTTTTCGGCTCTTTTTATCCGAATCATTTCGACGCCCCTGCCTATTAACAATAAAAGGCATATCAGCTATGGCTTTTCGTAAGTTTTCTAAATGAAGTTCTGCACCGTTAATATCTTTCCCCGGAAAAACCACGGTAAATTCTTCACCTCCATAGCGATAAGGAAAGCCACCACCACTGACATTTTTCATTTTTGCAGCAATCATTCTTAATACGGCATCCCCCGTATCATGCCCATAGGTATCATTAAACTTTTTAAAATGATCCACATCAAGCATTGCCACGGTATAAAGCCCGGAAACAGATTGAAACTTCTCTTTTAATGCACGCCTACCAGGAAGATCGGTTAATTCATCCATATAAGCCATACGCCATGATTCTTGTACAATTGCATACAAACACATAACCAATGCACTGCTAACCAACACATTTAAGCTGTATGCATTTTTGTTCAGCTGTAAGACAATTAATAAAACAACCCATACACCCAGTGCAACGGCAATTAAAGGCGATGGTTTGATAAAGCTTATCAGCAGCAGACAAAACAGCACGAATGCCGCACTAAAAACAACGGTTTGTGACAACGGTGTCCAGTCAAAATAACGCGCAGGAACCCAGTCTTTTAAAAGATAAAGTTCAACCAGATCCGGTTTTTCAGACACTGTCCAGATAGAGAAACCGGCAACCAATTAGATAACTAAATACACGGGGGTTGAACGGAAACTTAATAAACTACGTTCGGGTATTATGCTAAAAAACAGCAGCAGCAGCGGAGAAAAAACCGCCAGCAAACCATAATGCAGTTTGGTTGGAACTCCCTTAAAATTTAACAACAGGTTAACCACTACCAACAACACAGTAATAAGAAAGATTGAACTCCGATTAAAATGCAAGGCTAATGCTGCAACAAAGACAGCCAAAATTACCGGTAAATAAGTCAATGTATTAATTATCGGTAACGGTGTCTTTAAGTGCTGCTGATAACCATATAGAGATAAAGACAACAGAATAAATACAGGCACTAGGCTTTTTAATGTTTTAAATATCATTGTCTTGTTTTAATTTAAAGGGAAGAACGTGTGATGAGAAATTTATCTAATAGGAAATATTCTGATGCAGCAAAGGATTGCTGACAATTTGATTAGAAAAATGAATTTAATATCTTTCTTCTTTAACGAGAAAGAACGGAATGTAGCACCAGGTTATGCTCAAAATAAACGATAAAATCTTTATAAATCCAGCGAGTGATGGGAGGATTGCCAACCGCTTCAAGTATTTTTAATGGCTGGCCGAGTTGTTTCTTTACCTGATCCATATTCAAGCCACGGACTGGTCTATCCACATTTTTTATTACTGCCTCTGGCGTTACAAGAGAACGCTCTTCTGCCAGAGTAATTGATGTTGATAGTATTAATATTGTAACGGTGACAATAAAAGTAAAATTCATTTTGATCATGTAGAGTTCCTAAAAAATACATACGGCAAACTATTAATAGGAATTATAGTTCAAATTAAAAAAGTTAAAGCTCTGATAAAAAATGGGGCAAGTTGTTTCATATTTTTCTTTATGAAAAAAGTTTTCTTGGTATTTGGATATTTCAATTCTTTTTATGCTTTATCCAACTATATGGTTGCAACAAGATTGAATTGCATTTGCTTGCAACACACTTAATTAGTTACTAGCCTTCAATCTGTCAATCAATCAAAATACAAATCAGTTGATTTAAGCAAGAAAAGCAAGACATATAAAACCAAACTCACTCCCTCTTAAAACACATCACCGTCAAGCCTTTATCTTCCACGTCGACATAAACTTCAGGCGGTTTTATTTCCTCTTCTAACTGATAGTTTGGTGCTAATTCGGCCATATTCTTTATTAAAAAATCACGCCCTAATTCGGGTGCATTTAAACACAATAAAAGTTTTCCATTCGGTGCCATAAACTCATCAAGGCGACGGAATATTTTAGGGTAATCTTTAATAATATCGACACTACCTTTTTGCAAGGTTGGCGGGTCACAGATCAGCAGATCAAATGGCCCGCGTTTTTTTAATCGACTAAAGGATTTAAATATATTTAATTTTTCAAAACGCACCGCGTCTAGCGATTGCTTATTTAATCGATGGTTTTCTCGTCCAACATTTAGCGCAGGGCTGCTCATATCAACATTTAATACCGACTTGGCTTGACCTGCAATCGCGGCAACAGAAAAGCCACAAGTGTAGGAAAACAAATTAAGCACCCGCTGATCTTTGCTTTGCGCTTGTACCCATTGCCGTCCATTTTTCATGTCTAAAAATAAGCCGGTGTTTCTGGCTTGCCCTAAGCGGATATGAAACTTTAGATTTTGCTCTTGAATCACCAGCTGCTCAATAACCTCACCACGAATCACATCAACAGGCCCTGCTAATTGATAACGATGTTGTAGCTGCACACTTTTACAGCTAGGTATAAGCGCTAACAGCTCATCTGCTAAACGATCAATATCTTCGGTATTTTCCGGTGCAAATAAGGTGATTAAAGCGACTGGGGGTAACCAATCGATGGTGACATGATTTAAGCCCTGGTAAGCATGTCCTCGACCATGAAATAATCGCTGAGCCTGTAAAAGGTCTTCAGACGTTAAAGGAAGCTGGAGGTATTTAGACAATTGAGGTAAAGCAGACAAAACAGAATCTCTTGATTAATAGAGCCGCCAGTATATTACATTTACCCCCCCGTATTTAGCTAAAAAGCAGGGTGGGCAAAGGGTTCAGTACTCATCACTACCGAGACTATCGCTGTTTTAATCTGTACAACGCTGATATATCCTCATCACCATAGCCTTTAGCCATTAGCTTTTCATAATCACCAATAGTTTTATCTATTGATGCTAAAGACATATCCCTTTGCTTTGCCATTTGCTGACAAATTTTTAGATCTTTATGATGTAAAGCCAATTTAAACCCCGGTTCAAATGTACCTTTTGTCATGCTGGAGCCTCGGTGTTGCAAAAACCAATTGCCTGCTGCGCCGCCAGAAATGACTTCAATCACTTTTTCCATATCCAAACCTTGAGCCTGCCCAAAAGCTAAAGCATCGGTGACTGCCTGATTAATTCCCGCTGCCATAATTTGATTAACTGCTTTAGTGCCTTGCCCTGAGCCTATCTCTCCCATGTGTACAATTCTTGAGCTCATAGTGTCTAATACTGGCCTAACTTTTTCCAGAACCTCGGCATCACCGCCAATCATCATGGCTAAAGTGCCATTTTTTGCGCCTTCTACACCACCAGATACAGGTGCATCTAAAAAAACCACCTGATTTGCAGACAAGATTGCAGCTGCTTTTTTAGCTGTTTCGCTGCTAACGGTAGACATATCAACTACTGTGGCATTTGATTTTATCGTTTTACTTATTGCATTAACTATTTGTAAGACATCCTCGTCCGCAGAAACGCAAAGCAATACTAAATCGACTTGTTCGGCTAATTGCGGGACAGATGAACAAGCGATAACATTCTGTTCCGCTGCAAAAGCATCCGCCTTACTGACTGTTCTGTTATAAACCGCGGTTAACAAACCCGCTTTAGCAACATTGCTGGCCATTCCTAGCCCCATTGCCCCTAATCCTATTAACCCTACTTTCATATATTCTTCCTATTTTAGCTCTATCATCAAAACACATGTAATCATAAGCCTATGATAAAATAGACCGATGCAAGAATTAAATACTTTTAAACTGATTGAGCGTATCAGCACCCTATTACGCTCCGAAGAACGCAAAAAATATTCCGCACTTGGATTACAACCTGTACATGGACAAGTTTTAGATTATTTATCTAACTGTAATAAACACAGTGATACACCTGCTACTGTCGCGGAATTCCTTAGCCTAACCAAAGGTACTGTTTCTCAATCTATACAAGTATTGGAACGTAAAGGTTATCTTGAGAAACAGCAAGATACAGAGGATAGAAGATCTATCCATCTTAAGCTACTTCCTTCCGGACATGATTTAGTTGCTGAGTTTAAACCTCTGGATATATTTCAGAAAGCAGAAGAGCAAGTTGCTCAGCAAAAATTCAGCTCATTAGGGGATGCTTTAAAGCAAACCCTCATCGCATTACAGCAATCCAATCATTCAAAAACATTTGGTTTATGTAATACTTGTAGCCATTTTGCAGAGGAAGATAACCATTATCTTTGTCACTTAACTAAAGAGCCGTTAGAGTATCCCGATATAAACAAAATCTGCAAAGAGCATACCTTACCTACAGAACAAATTTAAACCTAACAAGAGAAAACACTAATGTTTAACCAAAAATCAATTGACGATATTGCTAACCGTTTAGCCGATGCTATTCCTCCTGGCTTAAGCAGTTTAAAAGGCGATATGGAAAAAAGCTTTCATACTATTTTACAAGGCGCTTTAGGAAAACTAGACCTTGTGACGCGTGAAGAGTTTGAAGTACAAAAAGCTGTTTTAGCAAAAACACGTTCTAAATTAGAAGATTTAGAAAAACGCGTGACTGAGATTGAACAGCAATCAAAATAAACAATGTCTCTTTAGAAGATTGTTTAAAATGCAGCGATTAATCTATGTCATTAGCCGTAGTTTATAGTCGAGGTCGCTCAGGCATTGAAGCGCCATTGGTAACAGTGGAAGTCCACATCACCAATGGCTTACCTGCGCTTAGCATTGTTGGCTTACCGGAAGCGGCAGTCAAAGAAAGCAAAGATCGTGTGCGCGGGGCAATTATAAATTCACACTTTGAATTTCCCATTCAACGCATCACTATTAATCTAGCCCCTGCTGATTTACCCAAGGAAGGCGGACGTTTTGATCTGGCCATTGCTTTAGGCATTTTAGCTGCATCAGATCAAATCCCCAAAAATACCCTTGCTGAGTATGAATGTGTAGGTGAGTTATCACTTAGCGGAGAACTACGCCCGATTATTGGCTCGTTACCTGTTGCCATCCATACCCGTAATGCAAAAAGATCACTCATTTTACCGCTGGATAATTCTGCCGAAGCCGCTTTAGTTAAACAGGCATCGCTTATTCCAGCAAGTAGCTTACTTGAAGTTTGCGCGCATATTAGTGGGCAAAGGTCACTACCCAACTATATTCCACAGGATATAGCAAAAGAATCAGAAATTGCGCTTGATTTTGCCGATGCACAAGGTCAGTTTCATGTTAAAAGAGCTTTTGAAATCGCTGCAACGGGCGCACATAATTTATTAATGCTAGGCCCACCCGGCACTGGCAAGTCAATGCTTGCATCACGTTTGCCCAGCATTATGCCTGAGCTAACAGAACAACAAGCACAAGAAACAGCAGCGATTTCATCGATTAGTGATCAAGGCTTGGATGTTAAGCACTGGTTAAGACCGCCTTTTCGCGCGCCACACCATACAGCATCTGCCGCTGCATTAGTCGGTGGTGGCAGTAATCCTAAACCTGGGGAAATTTCCTTGGCGCACAATGGCACTTTATTTCTTGATGAATTGCCTGAGTTTGATAGAAAAGTGCTGGAAGTATTGCGCGAGCCTTTAGAAACCGGACATATCACTATTTCCCGTGCCAGCCGGCAAGCGGATTTTCCGGCCAAGTTCCAGCTTATCGCCGCTATGAATCCCTGCCCATGCGGGTATTTAGGCGATGCCTCAGGACGTTGTCATTGCACATCTGAACAAGTAGCCAAATACCGCGCCAAGATATCAGGCCCGTTGCTGGATCGTATCGACATGCATCTTGAAGTGCCTCGAGTTTCACATGAAGTTTTGCGTAAAGGCTCGTTAGAAGGCGAAGAAAGTAGTGAACAAATTAGAGTCCGTGTAATGACTGCGCGTAACAATGCATTAGAACGTCAAGGCAAAGTTAATTCTGCACTCAGCCCTGCTGAGGTAAAGTCACTTTGTACTTTGTCAGAACAAGGCCACCAAATTTTAGAACAAGCGATGGATCAGTTTGGTTTATCTCACCGTGCTTATCACCGTATTTTAAAGCTCGCCAGAACCATTGCCGATTTAGCCAACTCAGAACAAATTGAAATACCGCATTTAAGTGAAGCCATTGCTTATAGGAAATTAGATAGAAGCAAGTAGTAGCCTTGATGCAACGAAGTGGAATCAAGGTTTTTATACAGTCTAAGGAAAAACAATTATGGTTTTTTATCGGCGTAACTTTACAAAAGGCGGCACTTATTTCTTTACCGTTAACCTTAAAAACCGACAATCAACTGTTTTAACTGATTCTATTGACTTATTACGAGAATCATTTGCTTTTGTACAAAGGCAAAAGCCTTATACAATTATTGCTATAGCGATATTGCCCGAGCATTTGCACTGTATTTTCATGATTTTTGAATAGTGCTGAGCTTCTGGTTCAATTGTTTTTGTCTCCCAATGATTTATTGACGCGTCACTAACACCAATTATTTTTGCAACATACTTCTGAAACTATTTATTATCCAACCTCTTCGCACTTAATATTATCTCCCAATTTTTTGATTCGCCTAGGATACTTAGGCATCTGAATTTTTACAGAAAATTTTGCATACTAAAAAGGCAACGCAGGTATGTACTTCTATCGCAACAATCAGTTGAAAGCGTGCATATATTTTACGTGCTAGTTTCAAATATTCTGTTTACATGCCGCCGCCCTCATCGGCAAAAAACCATGAGAACCCATATCAGACCCTTAACAAATTAAGTTTGAAAAAGAATTTATGTGAATGCGGCAGATATGTGTAATTAACCCAAAACCAATTCGATCCTCTAACTTTCCAATCCATTATTTTCTAGTTATTTATGTTAAGTACCAATAAAACATAATAAATCAGGGCTTGACCTATGTCCAACACACAGGTTTTAGAATAACAAACTAGGAGGTAGTAAAAATGTTACTTCAAGTAAAAGAACTAGCTCACCATTGTAATGTGTCTCCAGAAACGATACGCCACTATACCCGGATCGGACTTCTATTACCTGATCGCAATCCGGTTAATGGCTATTGTCAGTTTACTGATAGCGATACGAAACGTTTGAATTTTATCAGGAGGGCAAAAAAGCTAGGGTTTAGCTTAAATGAAATTAAGCATATTCTTGCCAAATGCCAGAAAGGAAAATCTCCTTGTCCGACGGTTCGTATTTTGATTGATCATCGAATCAAGGTAAACAGGGCGCGATTGGAAAAACTCATGGAGCTTCAGGTACGTATGGAACAAGCGCTCTCGGACTGGACAGACATGCCGGATAGCCCACCTGGTGGAGATAATATCTGCCAATTGATCGAATCTTTTGGCACCAATTATGAGTCAACTACCACATCACAAAAGGGGGAGATCTACACAATTAACTGATTAGAACAATTTCACCATCGTCCCATCTTAATTATTTTTTAAATATATAAGACACTTTTTTAAAACGTTCTTTCTAAGAATACACACAAAGGTAATAAAATGAAAAAAATTATATTAACAATTATATTGAGTTCTTTTATATCTGTAATAGCAGTTGCTGATGACCATGTAATGAGGAATGATAACCCCAACGCTTCAGCTTCAGTAATGACAGGAAAGCATATGATGAGTAAAAGCCCCAACGCTTCAGCTTCAGTAATGACAGGAAAGCATATGATGAATTCTAACCCAAACTCTTCAAGTTCTAATACTGGAGCGGCAAAAACAAATAAAAAAACAGAGAAAAGATATACAATTATCAAGTACAAAAAATAACCTTAGTGATAGTGTAACAAAATATCACTTTGGTATTTTAAACAAGTCCATGGCCATAGTGCATGGTCATGGATTTACCCATTAGGCTGACAATTATTTTTTACTACTTATCAGCCTAGGTCCAGATATCTTCACATAACCATCAAGCGAATCTACCTCAGATGTTAATCAGCATCCAATAGTTTCCACCTATCAGCGCCATTTGTTTCTAATTAAAAATTATATGATGCTGATTTATTAGTTGGATCTAAGACACTAAATATTTTACAACGGGAATGTTTTAATGCTGAAACTGGTAAAATTTTCACGCTAATTAACATATCCCTTGAGACCTTTGCACAAAGAGGTATATATCCCCCGTTGAACCAATAGTCAATTTTTTTAAATTTATTGCTCTTTAAAGGAGCAATATTCTCTGAAAAAACACGGTTATTCATCTGTTTTTCTCATT
>WTAG01000452.1 GCA_013139755.1 Methylomarinum sp.
ATGCGTTTCAGTTTCCTTGGTCAATCCACTTAACATGCTGGATTCTGAATCCACTTCAGCCAAATTACCACCATCTTGCTCACTCATTTTTTAATCTTCACTTACTTAGGAAACATATCTTAAAAAAATACATTAATATTATCACTAAACCTATTGTAACTGTTTAGACTATTTGAGTTTATTAGACCTAACCGACAACTTAATGCATCACAAACAGACAAGCCTGACTTCAAGTATAAATGAATCATCAAACCTTACATCGGCATATTCATAACATCTTTATAGGCATCAACTAATTTATTTCTTACTTGCAACATCGCTTGAAATGAAACACTGGCTTTTTGTGATGCAATCATAACCTCAGCCAAACTCACATCAGACTCACCTGTTTCAAATGCTTGAGACAATTTAGCCGATGTTTGTTGAGTATTATTTACCGAATCAATCGATTCTTTTAACATGGCAGAAAAGTCTGCGCCTCCACTAGGCTCTACTGGTTTGCTAGATGCTTCAATTGACATTGTTCGCATCTGGGCTAACACTTGATTTACATTCATCTCGCTCATATCACTCACTTAAATTCTTTATCAATCGGAAAAATAGTCTTTAATAAACACTAAGCATTTTTCAAGCCAACTCTAAAAAATTAACAAGGAACAGCAAGTCCCGACTCTTTCATCCTTGCAATTTTATATCGTAGGGTGCGAGGACTTATACCCAGCTTTTCCGCTGTGACCTTTCTACTGCCTTTTTCATCATGCAATGTTTGTAGAATGATATTCTCTTCAGCAGACCTAACACTGTCACCTAAGCATGCATTTACAGCTACCGATACATCAGCTGCTATGGTCTCAGTTTGATCTTCAACAGCAACGCCCTTAACTGTGCTTTCGACAGCAAATACCTGCTCATCAACTTCACCTTCAAACACTAGGCATTCAGGATTAATATAGCCATTTTGATGTAAAATCAATGCCCGCTGCACAACATTTTCCAGCTCTCTTACATTACCAGGCCAGCTGTAACGCTGCATCATTGCGGCAGCATCTGCTGTAAAAACAGGTGGTTTTTTTCCTTCTTGCCAATGCTTTTGAATCAATGTCTTTGCCAAGGGCAGAATGTCGCCTACCCTGTCTTTTAATGCTGGAATTTTAATGGGAAAAACACTTAAACGATAATACAAATCTTCACGAAACAATCCTTGCTCTACCACTTCTTTTAATTTGCGATTTGTTGTAGCCAAAATTCTGACGTTTAACTCTATCTTATGTATCCCACCTAAGCGTTCTACTTCTTTTTCTTGTAAAACTCTTAATAACTTGGCTTGCAAAGCAATATCCATTTCGGATATTTCATCAAGCAATAGCGTTCCATTCTGAGCTTGCTCAAACTTACCAGGCATAGACTGTACTGCTCCGGTATAAGCCCCCTTTTCATAACCAAAAAGCATGGCTTCCAACATATTTTCAGGAATAGCCGCGCAATTAACCGCAATAAATGGCCCTTCATGATACAAAGAATTTTGATGAATATACTTAGCCATCACTTCTTTACCTGTACCGCTTTCACCTTGTAAAAGAACCGTGACATCCGTTTTTGCCACTTTAGCTGTCAGCGTATAAAGCTGTTTCATTTTTTCATCAAACACTACCCTGCCATCGCCTTGCTCAGTTTCAGTCACCACAAATTTAGCGACTTTTTCAACTAAGGTTGATGCTTCAAAAGGTTTTATCAAATAATCAGCAGCGCCTGATTGCATAGCTTCTACAGCTTTGGGAATTGTGCCATAGGCGGTCATTAATAACACGGGGGTTTCAGCATACTTTTGCTGCATATTATTCAACAACTGAAATCCATCCATTACCGGCATTTGAATATCACTCACAACCAATCTAAAATTATTTTTTGCCAGCCGACTTAATGCTTCAGTGCCATTACCAGCCGAGATTACACGATAACCTTCTATCTCTAAGGTATCGCATAGTGCTTCACATAAATCCTTATCATCTTCTACGACCAACACATCATACTGCTTCATAACTATTCTCCATTTGCTGATAAGCCACTTCTGACAAAGTTGTTATATATTGATTGACACAAGGTAAAAGCATGGTAAATAACGTCCCATGCCCTTCTTTTGATTCGCATTCAATTGATCCGCTATGTGCTCTAACAACACTATCAACAACCGCTAAACCTAATCCTGTGCCATTAATTTTTGTGGTATAGAAAGGCTCAAACAAGCGACTCATAGTGGCCTCTGAAATTCCAGGCCCACTATCTTGTATTTTAATTTGTAAACTAGCATGATCCTTTTGGCTTATCGACATGATTATCTGACCATTGCCATTAAGGGCATCTGCAGCATTATTTAATAAGTTCATACTAGCACCCAACAAGGCATCTTCATTTCCCAGCATTTCGTCAATATTAACGTCACTGTTAACAATAAATTTCAGCGGCCTATTTTCAGTAATATCGCGCATATTTTCATCAATTTGATCAATGAAATGCTGTAGTGAAAAATCCTCCATCGTTAATCGACCTTCTTTAGCAAAGATCAACATATCATTAACTTGTCGTTCCAAATAATGTAAACGCTCAAGAATTTTGTTAGAGAATTTAATGCGGCTGTTATCTGTGACCGCAGATTTATTCATCTGAGATGCATACAAAATAGCGGTTGATAAAGGGGTGCGTACTTGATGTGCCATACTGGCGACCATTTCACCCATTGCTGATAAATGTTTTTGCTGGCTGACTCTATCTTGCAATGAGCGCAATTCACTGACATCAGAGAGTAAAACAATCTGTCCTGATTCATTATTCAGAACATTCTGAGTCACACTGACTCTTTTACCATTTCTTAATTGACGCTCATGAGGATTATCAAACACAGGAATTAAACTACGCTGAACCACATCAGACCAATGCTGTTCTATTAATGGTTCGGCCAAATAGTTAATGGCTATCGCATTACAATCGACGACTCTATTTTCTGCATTTAATACCACAACTGCAGCAGGTAACGCAGCTAAAATCTGTTGTAAACGATCGGCCAGCTTTTCTTTTTCAATTAGAGTATTAAGACGATCAGTACGTGCTGCTGCTAACTCTTGATTTAATGTGGCAACTTGCTTTTGTAGCTCCTGATAGGAATCAGACAAGTTTTTAGAGAGCTCATTAAACAGCTGAAAAGCATCGGTAAGCTTTTCTGTTTTTAAAGTCTGTGAGGTAACCTGAGTATTCATATCTAATCATTGCTTTTGTATGTTACCTATGTAAAAGCAATAATCAGACCATTCTTATTTTTACTTTTAAATCAAAGTAATACAGTAACCACGCCAATATTTTGACCTATCAAGATATTTCATACTTCTTTAATTTTTCCACTAACGTGGTACGTCGCATATTAAGTCGCTTTGCAGCGTGAGCTACCACGCCATTACATTCATTTAGCGCTTGTTGAATTAGGTTGATTTCCATATCACTTAGGTATTCCTTTAGGTCCAGCCCTTGTTCGGGCAGCTGAGAAAGTACC
>WTAG01000044.1 GCA_013139755.1 Methylomarinum sp.
GGCAGCTTTAACGTAGCGGATTTTGTGCGAAATTGAAGTGAACTCTGGGCGTACTGGGGCTTATATGATTCGCTCTGTATGTGAATGAATATTTGGCGACAGGGGGCCCAAGTATTTCATGAGGTAGGATGGCGCGCCAGTCTTTCCGATGCCAATCGCCCACCTTGCAGCGCCATCAGAGCAGCCAGAATTAACAAGGCCCAAAACGATAGCGTGGGTATTGGCTGAATATTATTCCCTCCACCTGGGCCACCGGGAGGGATAACCCGCTGGACTTTATAAGCTGGCGAACTGTTTTGAAAATGAATCCAACCTATATTTTCCGCCCAGGCAAATCCGCTAAAATCTCCCGTTCCGGCATCTATGCTTACCTGGCTGTTTGACGGGTTGAAATTGACCCAGCCGATATTCTCTCCCCAGCCGTAACCGGACAAATTACCTGAGCCGTCATTATTGACGCCGTAGTTCGTGGCTGAATTATTGGTATAAGTATGGCTGCCACCGCCCACAAATGTACCTAACCGAATCCAGCCGACATTCTCCGCCCAGACATACCCTTCCAAATGATCATCATGGACTGTTACCGGCTCATGCGTGGATTTAAAATTGAACCAGCCGGTATTTTCCGACCAGGCGTATTTGTCGGCACCAGAGATATCGTCAGCGGCGAGCGGTGGGCTGAGAACTGCGAACAACAGGGCAGCCAGGGGGTAAAAGTATTTTTGCCATTTAACGAGTTTTATTGACAATCGTTTATTCATTTTTATTTCCTGTATTTTACCAGCCACCGTTAGCCCAATCCAGACTATAATCCGCCTCGCACTGGCCACACAAAGGTGCTGTTGATCTTGTCGCTAGTGAAGCTCTGGCCAATGTTCAAACTGACGGTAAAGGCCTCAAAAGTGAAGAACGACGAGGAAGTAGAGGACCAATATGGAGCAGTGGGCTGCACTTGACTGAACGGGTGGCCTGTCGGCAAGGCCGGAGCGTCATTCTGGTAATCGATCAGGCTTAGTAGTTCCTTAATATTGGGCAGGCGCCAGTCGGTCTGGTGGGAACCGGCATTGGAGGTATCGCCGCAGTTGTTGCTGTTCATGAGGCCTGTACTGTTCAGAGAAGCCACGTCGGTCAAGGCAGTAGCCCAATCTCGGGATGCATTGGCACAGTTGGCGTTTTCCAGCCAGATCAGGCCGGTGCTGTTGTCGGTGACCGTGCCGGTGCTGGATGTAAATCGGGGCGAGGCTTGGGCAACGCCTCTTTGTAGGTCGCCGTCCTGGCCGGTGCCAGCACAAGGGATTGGAAAGCCTGCAGCGTCAAAGCAGCTGGTTACGCCGGTTTTGGGAACGACTGCCGGAAACAAAACGAGCGTGGCCGTGCCGGTAATTTCACTGCCGTCCACCCAGGCTTTTTTGCCGCTGAGCAGGTCTGCTGCCACCGCATCTCCGCTTGTGGTGTCGACCACTTCCGTTTTTCCCGCTACACCAAAAATAGTGATGCCTGATTTGATGTTTGCAGTCACTAAATCGCTGTCACCAGATACTTGCCCTGTGCCGTCATGGTAGCCCTGTGTGATTGTTTGTCCTGCAGTTCCGGGGGTAATATTTTGCGCGCCCACATTGGTCATGGTGCCAATGTTGTTTCCCAGATTATTGGAATAAGTCTTTCCTATTAATACATTGGCATCTACTGCGTTACCGCTAGCCATCACACCGCCGGTTCCAGTTTGTAAGCCCCAATTACCGCTGGTTAGACCCCAGTATTTTTTTCCGGTCGTCACTTCAGTCGCGCTCGCTCCATCGATATCGTCCACTGTCGGCGCTTTTGCCATCACCTCATTAAGATCATGTCCTGTCGCACTGGGACCTGCACTGGGCTCGGTAAAAATAGTGGTTCGTTTTATGCCGGCTGCCCCTGAATCGAGTCGATTATAGATATCATTTATCCTGTACATGGCGCTGGCAGGATCTGTGACTGCTCCGGGGGAATCAAGCGTTCCGGCTGATAATGGGGAGACTAAAAACAATAGAAAAACAATAGCGAAAGGAGTTGAGTAGCTTATTTGGAAGGTATTTAGAAAAGTTTTCAGCAGTGACTCGTTATTCGTTGCTCGCATTAGTATTCATCCTTAATTTTTTCCCTGACCCTGACTATAACATTAAAGTGAAAGGGTAGATGCGCCACCGCGAACTTTATGATGGTTTTGGGGCTCCTGTCACAAAAGTCGATCGCAACCTTCTCCAATACGAAATGAGTCTGAAAGTAGCCTCGTATTTCTAATATAAAATAAGTCTAAACTGACAAAACCAGATGATCTGTTCATGATGAAGGAATGAAAGTCATCATGAACCTTAACGCACTAAAAAATACGGAAGAATTACAGTCGTTTTTGAATAGATCACAAGCGCTTGCCTTTAGCCTGTCAGGTAAAAAGGCTGGCGCGCCACCCTACCTCATGAAATACTTGGGACTCCTGTCGCCAAATATTCATTCACATGCGGAGCGCACCATATAAGCCCCAGTACGCACTGCGTTCACTTCAACTTCGCACAAAATCCGCTACGTTAAAGCTACCTCAATGGCTTGACGGCTACCGGGATAACTACTTGTCTCCCTACCGCGGTGCACTTCGGATTGGCGACAACCCTGTCACCTACTGCGGACTAAAAATCATCACTTTGCTAAGCCCCGTTCCCATGATTTTTAGCGTAGGGAAAAGAAAAAAACAATATCACTATGATAAAATGATAACGCCATATGAAAAGCTAAAATCACTAAATCAGAATAAAGATTACCTAAAAGATACGCTATCTTTTGAGCTGTTTGATAAAGAGGCTTACAAGGTGAGTGACAATAAAGCAGCTGACCAAATGAACTTCGCTAAAAAGTGATTATTTAAACAAATAAATGAACAGAAAAAAGCCTTATTTTAGGGGTGGACTAGGTGTACTGTTCAGACTCATTTGTTAATTGGAAAATACTGAAAGACATGCCTCTCTTTGGTATCATCCCTGATTTTGAGCTGACTTCACTTTAGAAAAATAAAATAGGCTACTCTTTATATCCAGCCCATTCACATAAAGAGGATTGTTAGTCTATAATAGATTTATTATTAAAATATAAAGTTTTGAAATACGTTAGCCTTAAGCCCTCTATATTAGATAACTATTAAGTGGGGAATCATTTTTCATTGTGCCTGTATGATAAACCTTGCTGGTTCCACTCATGCCTTACAACGAGTGTTGACAAAAACTCAGTTGCCTGAAAAAAGAGGAATTAACTCTCATTATGTTGAAAAAAAATAAAAACGACTAAAAGTACCGGAGTCACTGATCTGAGGGTGGGTGTCAACACCTTAGAACAACTCTTTACTGGTGCGGCTGGGTAAAACTAAAATCCCCTTACTTTTTTTCAATTTATTAAGAAAAATAAAAGTCTCCAAAATAACTTTACCTATCGTTACGTTTTTACATAACACTCATATTTACTCATATATTTTCTCCTCTATGCCCCCTTATTCCATTATTTTAGATTCCCCCGTTCTCCTCAGTTTAGTTGCTGGAGTACTAGGGTTATTAGTCGGTAGTTTTCTCAATGTTGTTATTTATCGCTTACCAGTGATGATGCAACGAGGCTGGAAGCAAGAATGCCAGGAGTTTCTAGAATTGCCCATTGATGTACCTACCGAAGTATTTAATTTGTCCCTGCCCGCTTCACACTGCCCTAAATGTAAATCAGGTATCAAGGCTTATCAAAATATCCCTGTCTTTAGTTATTTATTTTTGCGAGGTAAGTGTGCTAATTGCGCGTCGCCTATTTCTGCACGTTACCCGTTTATTGAAGCATTAACAGGGTTGTTATCCGTCGTTGTTGCTTATCAACTAGGCGGGCAAATTGAAACCTTATTTGCTTTGATCCTAACGTGGACGCTTGTCGCTCTTAGCGGTATTGATTTTGACCATCAATTATTACCGGACAATATAACTCTGCCAGTATTATGGCTAGGCTTATTATTAAGTTTATTTAATGTCTTCACTGATCCTGTTTCCAGTATTATTGGTGCGATTGCAGGCTATATGGTTTT
>WTAG01000474.1 GCA_013139755.1 Methylomarinum sp.
AGTTCCAATTTTTGCATTAGCAGGTAAAGAGGCTAGCGAATCATAAGTATTTGATACAAAAGCATCCGTTGGGTCTTCTCTGTCTAATATAACGGCTAAATGTAAGCCTTCAGGAAATTCTACCGGCACATCCTTCATGGAATGCACAGCAATATCAGCGAAACCATCAAGCATTCCTTGCTCCAGCTCTTTAACAAACAAGCCTTTTCCACCTATTTTAGCCAGTGGTGCATCCAGAATTTTATCACCCTTGGTCACCATTTTGACCAATTCTGTTTTTATCTCTGGAAAAGCTTGTTCCAATCTTTCCGCAACATGTTCAGCTTGCCACAATGCTAAAGGACTTTTTCGTGTTGCTATGCGAATTATTCTTTTTGCCAAAACAAATCCCAATTATTCTTAAAACCAAAGGGGCTTATTGTAATCTTATTTACATTTAAAATCTTTGCCTCTACTCTAACAAAAGCCATGTTTTAATAAAAAAAATAAAACCTCATTTCGATAAAACCTATCTCATCATCGGATTTACACTCATAAACAATGACTTTAGTTGTATAATTTATCTCTTTCAGATCTCTACAAATTAAGATAAAAATGGCTACAGTTAATACCGACAAGCTTTCCAGCGCCCGCTTCGCTCAAGCAACCGATGCTTTTGTTGAAATTTTTACCGCATCAGTCGATTTTGACCAACGAATGGCTCAGCAAGACATTGAAGGCTCTCTGGCACATGCAAAAATGTTATGCAAAATAGGTATTCTGACCGATACTGAGCGTGATGACATTATTAAAGGCTTGGGCATTATTTCCCAAGAGATTGAAAAAGGTGAGTTTAAGTGGTCGGTGCAACAAGAAGATGTTCACATGAACATCGAAGCCAGACTGACTGATTTAATTGGTATTGCAGGAAAAAAGCTGCATACCGGTCGCTCTAGAAATGATCAAGTTGCCACAGATATCCGTCTGTATTTACGCAATGAAATTGAAAATATTGATCAGCAATTAACCCGCCTACAACAGGGCATTTTGGATTTGGCAGAAAAAGAAGCAGATACCATCATGCCTGGCTTCACACATTTACAAGTGGCTCAACCAGTCACCTTCGGTCATCATTTAATGGCTTGGTACGAAATGCTTTGCCGTGACAAAGAACGCCTGCAAGATTGCTGTAAACGTATTAATGTAATGCCTTTGGGTTCTGCCGCTTTAGCAGGAACTAGCTACCCCATTGACCGTCACATGACAGCTGAGTTATTAGGCTTTTCACGCCCATCTAATAATTCATTAGATTCAGTCAGCGATAGAGATTTTGCTATCGAATTTACTGCGGCTGGCAGTTTAATCATGATGCATTTATCTCGCTTTTCTGAGGAACTTGTTTTATGGGCAAGCGCACAATTTAACTTTATTGATATACCTGATGCATTCTGTACAGGATCTTCCATCATGCCTCAAAAGAAAAACCCTGATGTACCTGAATTAGTTCGCGGAAAATCAGGACGTGTCACAGGACATCTAGTGTCTTTATTAATGCTAATGAAAGGTCAACCACTGGCATACAACAAAGACAATCAAGAAGATAAAGAACCCCTTTTTGATACCGCCGATACATTAATCAATTCATTACGTGCTTTTGCCGACATGGTGCCTCATATCACCGCTAAAAAAGACAATATGTACAATGCCGCTAAACAAGGCTTTGCGACAGCAACCGACCTGGCGGATTATTTAGTGCGTAAAGGTATGGCATTTCGTGATGCCCATGAAGTTGTTGGTTTAGCCGTACGCTTAGGTGTAGAAACTAATAGAGATTTGTCTGATATATCACTAGAAGAATTACAACAGTTTTCAGCAGAAATTACCGCAGATGTGTTTGATATCTTAAAACTGGAAGGCTCGGTTGCAGCAAGAAAACATATAGGAGGCACTGCACCAGATACGGTTAGGGCAGCTATTACTTCAGCTAGAGAGCAGTTAAGCTAAGATATTTCTTGCAAGTGAGGCTGCAGCCTCACTTGCAAATGTTTAAATACCTTTTTATATCATCACGACTAGAACTGCGCTCCTACAATATTTTCAATAGACTTATGCTTACAACAGTCGACTTTCTTCGTCACGGTGAAGTGGCTGGAGGTAATTATTACAGAGGTATCACTAACGACCCACTAAGCAATCTAGGCTGGGAACAAATGAAATACGCTGTTAATAATCGAAACTGGGATCAGATTATTAGCTCCCCTCTCAATCGTTGCCTGGATTTTGCTCAATACATGAGCTCACAAACCAACACCCCACTTTTCACCGATCCTAACTGGCAAGAAATTAACTTTGGAGATTGGGAAAAGAAGACGGCTGATCAAATAAGTCCCGAAGCGTTAATGCGCTTTTACCAAGATCCAATTAATATCACACCAGAAAATGGTGAAAGTTATCATTCACTGCTTTATAGGGTAAGTAATGCCTGGGAAAGCCTGATCAAAACTCATCCTAACCAGCATATTTTGGTGGTGACCCATGCAGGGGTTATTCGCTGTCTGTTTAACCTCTTACTCAAACTACCTGCAAACCAACTATTTAATATTCAAGTCGATCATTCCAGCTTAACGCGCTTTCAATGTTTTCACGATAGCCCAGATGACTTTATTACACTCAAATTTCACAATTTAACCCAGCCTGATCTATACTCAGTTAGGAGCGAGGATTGAATAACCTCCGAAAATTTGACGCAGGATTTTGGTTTCACAGAGGTGCTAGTAAAATAGGCGCATAGCAAGTTACGCAACTATTTTACTAGTGCCTCTGTGGAGCCAAAAGACAATTCAAGATTCGGAAGTTATTGAATCATCGCTCCTTAATAAACCTTAGAGTATTGCAAGTGACCCTAACAAGAAACCACCCTCCCATACACTTAGGCTCCCCCGGTGAGGATATCAGTAAAAAAGACCTTCACTCGATCATTCAGCGCTTTAAAAACCTAAACCAATTACGTCAGCAACGTATTCAGGGGGTTCTACAGAGCCGTCAACAAACTTTCTTACACATACTTCCTTTAATATTTCACCGTAACCATCCCTTATTGCCTGGTTTTATATCGTCTGAAACGCCTGCCGGAATCCCTGACTACACACCAAACAAACAAAGCATTAATGCTGCCAAACAATTCTCAAAAAGCTTTACTTACAAACGCAGAGCATTATTAAGACACCCTATTCAAGGTATCTTTTTGATGGGTAGTGTTAGTAGCATCGTTTTTTCTAAAGCCAGTGATATGGATATATGGCTATGTCACCAACCGGACCTTTCACCTTCGGAAATTAAGGAACTGCAACAAAAAGCGACGGCAATTGAAAAGTGGGCCGAATCACTCGAACTAGAAATTCATTTTTTTCTAATCGACAGTACGCTGCTTTCCAAAGGTCAGAATGCACCAATTTCAAGCGAAAGCAGCGGCAGTACTCAGCATTATTTACTATTAGAAGAATTCTATCGTACGGCTATTTTTATTGCAGGACGTATCCCCGCCTGGTGGTTAGTCCCTCCCCATCAAGAAAATAACTATACACCTTATCTCAAGCATTTATTAGATCATCGTTTTATTGATGAAAATGAAATTATTGATTTTGGTGGACTAGAGTCAATTCCTGCCGAAGAATTTATTAGCGGAGCACTCTGGCATATTTACAAATCGATTAGCTCACCTCACAAATCACTTTTAAAGTTATTTTTAATGGAAAGCTATGCCAGTGAATATCCCAGTCCAAAATGGCTCTGTGCTGACTTAAAAAATGAGATCTATCAAGGCAGTATGGACATAGAGCACCTTGACCCTTACTTACTGATTTACGCTAAAGTTGAAGATTACCTACAAAAATCCGGATCATCACAACAAATCAACTTAGCCAGGCAATGTTTCTATTTAAAAATAATGGGACCGTCTTACAAAACATTAGACACTCAATCCCAAACTTTAAAATCAAATTACATGCAGTCCATAGCCAAACAATGGAACTGGCCTAAGAACCTACTGGACACATTTCACAAGCAAAAATATTGGGATATAAAAAAAGCCACTCAAGAACATATCATTATCCGTACACAATTAAAGCATAGCTTACGCACGGCTCTGCAATTAGCAGGTGATTATGTTAAGCATAACTATAGAGAGAACAATGAGTTAAAACTGATTAGCCGTAAACTGTATGCATTTCTTGAAAAAAAGCCAAGAAAGGTTGAAATAATTACCACGCGCACCACCGTTCACGCTAAAGAAGATGCCTTATCCATCATTGAGTCACAGGGTAAAAACAACGCATCTATCTGGACGCTATATGCAGGCGAATTAACTCTCGAAGAAGAACCATCAACAAGCAATCTAATCAAAAAAGATACTCATTTACTTAACCTACTTGGCTGGCTGGTTGTTAACGGCTTATATCACAAACAGCTGCAATTGTATTTTAAATCGCCCAATATATTACTATCAAACACTGAGCTTCATCAGTTACTTACCCAACTATTTCAGCTTTTTTCCAAAAACCTGCAAGAAAATTCATTGCCACTACCTACTTACAATAAAGCGGACAGCCAGCTAGCCTCCCTTATCATTATCAACCTTGGCCAAACACTGGTTAATGAAAGAAAAGATGGCATGTTGGTATTAAGTGAAAGATCTGACCCTCTTAGCTATGGAAAAAAACGCCAATGTTTTATTCAAAAAATAGATCAAATTTCCGTATCCAGCTGGGGTGAAATCACCACCTCCAAACACCAAGGCCTGGATGGTTTTTTTGACAGTTTAGTGTATATTTTTAATCACACTAAGCAACCCATCTCTATTCGCAGATTTAAAGTAATCTGCTATACCCCAACCAGAGCTAATAGCATTACCCTGCGCACAAATACTATTTTCAGCAATCTCATTACATTTTTCTCAAAACAGCCTAAATTACAGAGCAATCGTTATTTCTTAGCAGGCGAATCTTCCTTTTATGTCTTTCAACGTAATAACAAACATCTCCGTTATTGGTCTATAGATTCAGAAGATCAACTATTACAAGAATTAGCCGCAACTCAAGAGTATTTTGGTCAGGTTTATTTTGATCCAGGTACACTTGATAACAGTGCGATCCCCTTTTTATATCAACTTAACCAAGCCAACTGCATTCAGATTTTTTACTTGTCTGAAAACGACTGTATTACTGTTTTTATTATTGATGAAAAAGGCACTTTATTTACTCAAGAACATGCAAACTCTAACTGCGATCAAATTCTCAACAATTATTTCACATTCTTAGAACCGATCTTAAATCATCCCTATTATGTAAATGATTTACGGCTAAAGTACTATGAAATTTTAAAACAGACGACCAGCACATTTACTATTTGCCCTGCAAAATGGACACCACCACCTTATATAGACTTGTCATTACGGGTCATTATAGAAGAGTCACCGGACAGGTCTATTTCTGCAAATTATCATATCTATTGCAATGACCAAGAGTTCAATACAGCGACTTATGGCAATCAACTATTCAAAGAAGTCTCAGATTTTGTGATGAGTAATAGAAAAGGCAATAATAACTATCCTATCCACATTACTCACCTAGAAGCGCCCTGCTATTATTTAGGCGTAGACAATGAGGACCAACTACAAACGGCGCACCATTTAAATTACAAGAAAAAAATTGAAGCCAAGTTAAATACCTAAGCTAACCCGAACCAATAACTGAATAGAAAACAAACTCCACTTATTAAAATGTGCTTTACCTCACAAAATAATAAGCCCATACTGAATAGATACTTTGCGGTAGTTATGGAGCATAACAATGAACAGTGATAAGCGAAAACACCCCAGGTTTAGCCCTCGCGGTTTAATGGCCAACATCACCATAGACCCTCCCCCTCCAGATAAAGAGATAACGCTTGAGGGAACTATCATTGATATGAGCTATACGGGAATAAAAATAAAGCTCACCTCGGCAATGCCAGCCGATGTACCTGACAGTGAAATAAAAATAAATTTAATCACCCCTGAATCAGGTATTCCTATTACCATCCATGGCATGATTAAACATTTAAACGATCAATCAGAATGCGGTGTGCATTATTCTAAAAAACATCCAGAACATGAAGTGGACGATCTTATGTTTGAATGCATAAAAAGCGCACACCACCCAATTAAAGATAAAGCAGCTTAACTTTTCCAGCTACAAGTTTTTAAGAGGGGCAAGAAAGGAGCTTTGCCCATATTAAAAACTTTAATTCATATCTAAAGAGATCTTGCTCTTAAAAACGCCTGTTCAGATACAGCACCCCATGCCGACACTTGCGTTCTAAACTGACTTACTGACTCATAAATCTTTTTAGACATAGCATCTTTATTTGCCAGCTCAAGCACTACCTCGTCAGATAATAGCTTCAATTTTTTAAGTACATCATCAGGTAAAGGTAAAACTTTTACTTTATGTTTATTAATTAAGGTATCTAATGCCTGATTGTTTCTAGCCGTATATTCTGAAATAAGATCCATATTGGCTGCCTTACAAGCCATTAATACAATTGTCTGCAAGTCTTCAGGTAATTCATTAAATGCTTTTTCATTAATTAAAGCTTCCATAGTCGAACCGGGCTCATGCCAGCCAGGGTAATAATAATATTTAGCCACCTTATGAAAACCAAATGCCAAGTCATTATAAGGTCCCACCCACTCAGTCGCGTCTAAAGCACCCGACTGCAAAGAGGTAAATAACTCACCGCCTGGCATATTAACTGTAGTACCACCGGCACGTCTAAGCACTTCACCGCCTAGCCCAGGAATACGCATTTTTAAACCTTTTAAGTCATTAATACTTTTAATTTCCCGATTAAACCAGCCCGCCATCTGCACACCCGAATTTCCCGTTGCAGCCGGAATAATACCAAAAGGTTTGTATAACTCGCGCCATAGTTCCATGCCACCGCCATAGTAAAGCCAGGCATTCATTTCCTGAGCAGTTAAGCCAAATGGTACCGCAGAAAAAAACTGCGTTGCCTCTGATTTACCTTTCCAATAATAAGCACCAGAATGCCCCATCTCTGCAACACCATTAGCAACTGCATCAAAAACTTCAAATGCAGGTACTAATTCTTTAGCCCCATACACTTTAACTTTAATGCGACCACCACTCATCTCGGTGATCATTTTTGCCAACAGATTTGCATTAGTGCCTAGCCCTGGAAAATTTTTAGGCCATGCGGTCACCATTTTCCATTTAAACTGAGTACCTGCATTGGCAGCAGGTGCAGCCAACGTTCCACCTACCACCAGTGAGCCGACACCGGCCTTTTGTATAAAATCACGCCTTTTCATAAATCTATTCCAAAATATAAGAGCAGGCAAAAGGTTAAAGGCACAAGGTAAAAAGAGCAAGAGCTCTTTTCGTCTTTTACTTGCTCTAAAAAACATAAATAAACATGTCTTTATATATTTTGATACAATTGAAGTATTTTCGAAATTTAAAACCCCTCTTAGGAGATAAAAAAGCATGGCAATTAAAGTTGCAATCAATGGTTATGGTCGTATTGGACGTAATGTACTTCGTGCATTGTATGAATCAAACCGTACTGGTGAAATCCAAATCGTTGCGATTAATGACTTAGGTAATGCAGAAACAAATGCTCATCTAACTCAGTACGATACTGCTCATGGCAAATTTCCTGGTGAAGTGAGTGTTGATAATGGCGATTTAGTTGTCAACGGCGACAGAATCAAAGTATTTGCAGAAAGAGATCCATCAAAACTACCTTGGAGCGAGCTAGGTATTGATGTTGTTCATGAATGCACTGGTTTCTTTGCTAGCAAAGAAAAAGCATCTGCACATATTACTGCAGGCGCTAAAAAAGTTGTTATCTCCGCTCCAGGCGGTAACGACGTAGATGCAACTATTGTTTACGGTGTAAACCACAAAACATTAAAAGCAACTGACACCGTTATTTCTAACGCGTCTTGTACAACAAACTGTTTAGCGCCGTTAATCCAACCTTTACTTGAAACAATTGGTGTTGAGCAAGGATTAATGACAACGATTCACGCCTATACAAACGATCAAGTATTAACTGACGTTTATCACCCAGATTTACTACGTGCTCGTTCTGCAACACAATCTATGATCCCAACAAAAACAGGTGCAGCTGCAGCAGTAGGCTTAGTGCTACCTGCTTTAGTAGGCAAATTAGATGGTTTCGCAATGCGCGTACCAGTTATTAACGTATCTGTTGTTGACTTAACATTCACAGCAAGTCGTGATACTACTGTAGAAGAAATCAACGAGATTTTAACTGCAGCTTCTGAAGGTCCTTTAAAAGGCATTTTGAATATCAACGCAAAACCTTTGGTTTCAATTGATTTCAACCACGACCCAGCATCTTCAACTTACGACAAATCACTCACTAAAGTGCTTAACGGTCGCTTAGTGAAAGTTCTATCTTGGTACGATAACGAGTGGGGCTTCTCAAACCGTATGCTTGATACAACAATTGCTTTAATGAATGCTAAATAACGGATCACCATGCTAAGAAGAACTAAAATTCTGGCAACTTTAGGCCCGGCTTCTGATAAGCCGGGCGTATTAGAAGCCTTATTCAAGGCGGGCATTGATGTTGTCCGAATGAACTTCTCTCACGGTGTTGCTCAAGATCATATTGATAGAGCAGCGGCAGTTCGTGCTTTAAGTAAAAAAACAGGTCGTTTAGTCGGTATTCTTTGTGACTTACAAGGTCCAAAAATACGTATCGCTAAATTTAAAGACACTAAAGTTTGGCTAGACCAAGGTCAAGCATTTGCTTTAGACATCAACCTAGCTATTGATGCAGGTAGCACAGAAGAAGTTGGTATTACTTACGAACCTCTTGCAAAAGAAGTCACTAATGGCAGTCGTTTATTATTAGATGATGGCCGTATTGTTCTTGATGTTGTTTCAACAGATGGTGCTCGTATTGAGTGTACTGTTCATGTTGGCGGATACTTATCAAACAACAAAGGCATCAACTTACAAGGTGGCGGACTATCTGCTGCTGCATTAACAGAGAAAGATAAAGAAGACATCAAAACAATCGGCGTTATCGGCGCGGATTTTGTTGCGGTTTCTTTTCCTCGCTGTGGTGCTGACCTTGACGAAGCAAGAGAACTATTGGCAGCAGAAGGCTGTTATGCAGGTATTGTTTCTAAAGTAGAACGTGCTGAAGCGATTGAAGCAATGGATGAAATTATCCTTGCATCAGACGTAGTGATGGTTGCTCGTGGTGATTTAGGCGTTGAAATTGGTGATGCTAACTTACCTGCTGTACAGAAAAAATTAATTTCTCGCTCAAGAGAACTTAACCGTGCAGTGATTACAGCAACGCAAATGATGGAATCAATGATCGAAAACCCGATTCCTACACGCGCTGAAGTATTTGATATTGCTAACGCTGTACATGATGGTACTGATGCAGTGATGCTTTCTGCTGAAACAGCTTCAGGCAACTACCCTGTACAAGCCGTTGCAGCAATGGCAAACATTTGTCTAGAAACAGAAAAACAAGCTAGCGTACGTGAGTCAAACCACCGTATCAACAGCCAGTTCTCTAAAACTGATGAAGCCATTGCAATGGCAGCCATGTACTTAGCCAACCATTCAAATGTTAACGGGCTTGCTACTTTAACTGAATCTGGATCAACTGCTTTAGCAATGTCTAGAATTAGTTCGGGTTTACCTATTTATGCATTCAGTAGCCACAAGAAAACATTAGGCAGAGTCACTATTTATCGTGGCGTTTTTCCTGTTTACTTTACTCATGAATCGATGGATCATGCTAATGTAAACAACAGTATTCTTGCTAAACTTAAAGCACGTAAACTTGCTAACCAAGGCGATACCTTCATTATCACAAAAGGTGATTTAACAGGTAACGAGGGCGGCACTAATGCACTTAAAGTTGTTACTTTAGGCGAAGGTTTAACACCTTAGTCATAGCATTATCTGATACTCAGGGATACCCCTCCCTGAGTATTCCCTAAAACCAGCATCGTGAACATATCAACTACCCCCATAGTTAGCCTATCGCTTAACCCAGCAATAGACCTGACCTATGAAATACATTCGTTACAAAACGATCAAAAATCAAGAGCAACAAACACCCGGTACGACCCCGGCGGCACAGGCATTAATGTCGGTCGAGCACTAGAAAAACTTAAAGCTAATTCACATACCTGCTGCATCACTGCCGGAAAAATGGGTGAATTTCTTAACGCATTACTCAAACAAGAACTCAACAACCTACACACCCAGCAAGTCGATGGTGAAACACGTATCAACACCACCATTTTGCAGCACCAACCTCGATCTCAATACGAAATAAATGCAACAGGCCCAAGTATCAGCCCTTTGCAGCTTGATAAAATTGTTAGTCGATTCTTGATGCTGTGCAATCAAGGGATTGGTATTTTAACGGGATCGCTCCCTCCCGGAGCACCTGAAAACACCTATCAGACTATTAATACCGCTTTAAAAAAACAAGGTGCACGCGCTATTATTGACGCCCCTATACCTGTTCTCAAAATGGCATTGAACAGCAAACCGTTTCTAATAAAACCCAACTTGCACGAACTACAAACACTCAGCAAAAAAAACCCCACCAGCATCGATCAAATAGCCGCTGAAGCGCGATCCATAGCCCAGCAAGGCACTAGCTACATTTGCGTATCCTTAGGTCAACTAGGTGCCATTTTAACGACTCCGGATAATAGCTATTACTGCAATTCACCTACTATTAAAACTCACTCAACAGTTGGTGCGGGGGATGCAATGGTAGCAGGCTTAGCCCATGCCTTTGCTCAAAACCTAAACCCTAAACAAGCATTAAAACTGGCAGTCGCCTGTGGCTCAGGAACAGCAAAACAACCAGGCACTCAATTGTTTAACCCAGAAGAAATTAACCAACTATCAAAGCAACTTAATGTAAAAACACTCGATATTTAGACATGCCTATATTCTCTGCTCACCCACTCATAGCCAGCCACCCAAAACACTTAACAACATCCTGGGCGCAACAAGAGCGGACTAAAGTCCGCTACAGCACATCCAACTTAGCATAAGACAACATCAACCACTTTAACCCCACACCTTGAAAGTTGATTTGTACTCTCTCCTGCGCGCCCTCACCTTCCATTTGCAACACCACACCCTCACCAAATTTTACATGGCTCACGCGCTGGCCTAATTTATAAGTGCCTACTTGAATTGAAACATTCTTTTTCTTAACCGCTGTAGCAGGCCTGCTGACATTTGCTCGTATTCTAATCTCCTGCATAAACTCAGGCGGAATTTCTCGTAAAAATCGAGAAGGCCTAGGGTAAGTTTCTTTGCCATATAATCGTCTGGATTCGGCATGACAGATATATAGCTGCTTCATGGCTCGAGTTATCCCCACATAACACAATCGACGCTCTTCTTCTAATCGTCCAGCATCATCTGTAGATTGCTGCGAAGGAAATAAACCTTCTTCCAGCCCCACCATAAAAACCAATTTAAACTCTAAGCCTTTAGCAGAGTGTAAGGTCATCAACTGTACGCAGTCTTCGTAATCATCCCCTTGCATATCACCTGATTCCAACGCTGCATGCGCTAAAAACATATCTAGCTCACCCAGGGTTTCTTCATTTTCTTCATCAAAATCAAATAAACGCGCAGCGTTAGCCAGTTCTTCCAAGTTTTCTATTCGGGCCTCACCTTTATCACCTTTTTCCTTCTTATAAAGTTCGATTAAACCGCTTTTTTCAACAATTAACTTTACTTTATCAAACAGCGACTTATCTTCAGCTTCTTTACCTAGGTTATTAACCAAGACAAGAAAACCTTTTAAGGCATTACTGGCACGAGCTGGCAACTGATCTTGCTTAATCAATTCTACAGCCGCCTGCCATAATGATAATTCGTTAGTTCTTGCCAGAAAACGAATATCATCAATGGTCTTGGTACCAATCCCACGTGTTGGTGTGTTAATCACTCGCTCAAATGATGCATCATCATTATGATTGGACATCACTCGTAAATAAGCTAAAGCATTTTTAATTTCCATTCGTTCAAAGAAGCGCAAACCGCCATACACACGATAAGGTGTACCCGTGGTCATTAACTTTTCTTCAAACTGCCTAGATTGAGCATTCGAGCGATATAAAATAGCAACATCCTTACGTGAACCGCCTTCCGCCACCCATTGCTTAATTTTTTCCACCACAAAATAAGCTTCATCTTGCTCATTAAATGCAGAATATACGGAGATTAATTCACCATCACCTGAGTCAGTCCATAACTCTTTACCCATTCGTTCTTCATTTTCTGAGATTAAAGCATTAGCCGCTTTAAGAATATTACCTGTAGAACGGTAGTTTTGCTCTAATTTAATCAGCTGATGATTAGGGTTGTGTGATTGAAAATTATGTAAATTCTCAATCTTTGCACCACGCCAACCATAAATTGATTGATCATCGTCCCCCACCACAAATAAATTATCTTTACCATCTGTCAGTAATCTTAACCAGGCATACTGAATGGTATTGGTATCTTGAAACTCATCCACATGAATCTGCTTAAAGCGGTCTTGATAAAATTCCAGGACATCGGCATTATCGCGTAATAATTCATGCGCTCTCAGTAACAATTCAGCAAAATCTACCAAGCCTGAACGCTGACAAATATCTTCATAAGCCTTATAAAGTTGCAACATCGTGCGATGATACTCATCTCCCGACTCAACCATATGCTTAGCACGAATACCTTCATCTTTTTGGGCGTTAATAAAATACATCACCTGTTTAGGCGGCCATTTTTTGTCATCGATATTAAGGCTTTTAACTAAACGTTTTATTACCCTAAGCTGATCATCCGAGTCCATAACCTGAAATGTATCTGGTAACTTCGCTTGCTCGGCATGCAGCCTTAACAAACGATGTGCCAAACCGTGAAAAGTGCCTATCCACATTGAGTGTGCTGAAATATTAAGCAAATCCTCAACCCTGCCACGCATTTCCTTTGCTGCTTTATTGGTAAAAGTCACTGCCAGAATATTGTGTATGGACAGCCCTTGCACATGTATCTGCCAAGCAATTCTATGCACCAAAACTCGCGTTTTACCACTGCCTGCCCCAGCGAGAATAAGCATCGATTGATCAGGGGCAGACACAGCCAATCGCTGCGCATCATTTAAAGAATCAATTATTGAAATATTGTTATCCATTTTTTCCCTTGCACATTTCTGGAAGCTGTGTATATTTGTTAAAATCAATTACCCCATTAAGGGCATCATAAAAATATAGAGAGGTATTAAGCATGAGCTTTAATTACAAACTTTTAATTAACAGAGAAATTAACGTTGGCGAAAAAGATAAGAAAATCCGTCTAATTGCAGGCTCTATCCTATTATTTGTCTCGCTTTTCACTGCTAAGATCATCTTACTTCTGACTGGATTACTATTAGTTGCTACAGGCTACACACGCGTTTGCCCAGCCTATTCAGCAATGGAAAAGAGCACTTGCGAAGAAGCCGACGCTACAAAATAAATACTTAAGATACAGGGACGTATTTTACTTTATCATCCATCAAATAACCGATTATTATGACGGGCTATGCAAATACAGTCTATAAAAGGACTGAAATTTGTCTTAAAAAATCCAAAAGGTAATACACCTTTTAATACCCAAACATTCCTTCGTGACAAAAACATTCACTATCCCTGACAACCATTCCCAGCGTTTTAACCTGCATAATGAAGTCCATGCTCGTGCACCTATCGGTTTAACACTTCCTGCAAGAAGCAGCTTTCTTGCTCTATCCATAAGCAGCGAAGAAAAAAAACAAGAACGCACTCACTTAAGTAACCTTTGTGACCGCTATGGAATTACACCGCCTAAAGAAGATGCTGCGCACTTTAGTGCAACCATGGATTCATTTAAAATTCGCTGGGAACAGCATGGCGAATTTAGCTCTTACTGTTTTTATGTTCAGAACACTACAGAAGAACCTTTTTCAAAATTCGCTCTAGAACAGGTCCCTGTTGAATGGCTTAATCAATTACCCGGAAAAACAATTGTTGCAGCTCACGCTTCAATCATTGAGTCCAGCCCCTCCACTCTAAATCCTGAATCTATTTCTGAATTTTTCGCAGGCAATCCTATTGTTGGCGCAGAAGTGACTGGCGGAGCCGCACAGGCCTACACCGATTTTAAAATACATGCAGATGGATTTAGCCGGTTTCTGATCTTAAACCACCAATTAAAATCAGCCCAAGCAGGACGCTTATTACAACGCTTATTTGAAATTGAAGTCTATCGAGTCATGGCTTTACTTGCCTTCCCTATAGTCAAACGACTCACCCCACAACTTAACGAAGCAGACTTGCAACTCATCACCATCACTAATGCAATGGCACAAACCGATAGCAATGACGGTGAATTACTGGATGAATTAACCACCCTTGCTGCCGAGGTAGAAAATAACATCTCCACACACCAGTATCGCCTAGGCGCAGCCAATGCTTATTACAATATAGTGGGCCAACGCATTGAAGATTTACGCGAAGTTCGCATCCAAGGCATTCAAACCATTGGCGAATTCATGAAAAGACGCCTGGAACCAGCCATCAATACTTGCATATCCACATCCAGCCGGTTTAATTTGTTATCTAAACGAATCAGCAATGCAGGACAACTATTACGCACCCGTGTCGACATTACTATTGAAAGACAAAATCAAGCCTTGCTGACATCAATGGATTTACGGGCAAAAATGCAATTACGTTTACAAGAAACAGTTGAAGGTTTATCTATTGTGGCTATTACCAGCTATGTCGTCAGTTTAATAGGCTCAATGACCAAGGCAGCTAATACCACAGAGTGGGTTGATTTAAACCCTACTTTAGTAACAGGCATATCCATCCCTGTGGTTCTACTGATTGTTGCTTTAGCTGTTAGGCGGATACATAAAAAAATCCTTACTGATGATTAAACTCACTAAATGTAGCTTTGATGCAGCGACAAGGAACCGACCTATAAGAATCTTGATTCCATTGCATTTCATCAAGGCTACAAATCATTAATCCTCTTGTTTAAACTCACCTTCAATCACATTTTCTGGTTTTGCCTTAGTTTGTTGAAAAGGCGAACCTGCCTGCATATTAATCAATTGATTTTCAATCACATATTGTGCAAATTTTCGACGTGCTTGAGGAATTAAACAAGCAAACCCCAATGCATCAGTAAAAAACCCGGGGGTTAATAGTAACGCCCCACCCACTAACAAAATTGGCCCTTCAATCATTTCATAAGCCGGAATTTCACCTTTAGATAGGTTTTCTTGCAGACGCTGCCATGTTGCAAAACCCTGCTGCCTTAACAACCAGGCACCTAATACCGCGGTAAAAACAACTAATAATACGGTTGGAAATATTCCAACTATGCCACCAATTTGTAGCAATAAATATATTTCTACAAAGGGAACAATTAAAAAAAACAGAAAAATAATTTGTACAATTTTCATTAGAACCTCTTTTTATCTTAACAAGACTGGCATCCTACAATATAAGGTAGAGCGGGCTTCAGTCCGCTATTAACACCACACCTCAACATGGCGGACTGAAGTCCGCCCTATAAACCTTCCCAGGGCTCAAACAATCCAGTAACATCTACCCCAAACATATCCAGTACTCGACCAACACCTTCATCTACCATTGCAACAATAGAATTAGATTTGCTATAAAAAGCAGGCATAGGCGGAAAAATAATCCCGCCCATTTCAGTCACACTGGCCATATTACGAATATGCGCTAGGTTTAATGGCGTTTCACGCGGCATAATGACCACTTTACGACGTTCTTTTAATGCCACATCCGCTGATCGTGTGATTAAATTATCACCAAAACCATGAGCAACTGCCGCCAATGTCTTCATCGAACAAGGCGCAATAATAACACCCTCAGTTTTAAATGAACCACTGGCTATACTAGCGGCAATATCATTAACACCATGAACAACATCTGCCAATTCATACAGCGCAGAACGCTCCATCTCCATTTCATACTTTAAATTAACCAAGCCAGACGATGAAATCACCAGATGTGACTCCCATTCATCCTGCTTTTGTAATACTTGCAACATCCTGACACCATAAATAGCACCCGTTGCACCCGTCATTGCGATGACTAATCGTTTTTTTTGCTTCATTTATACCCAACCTGAACAATCTTGTTCTATTGTATCAGCTCCAGCATGTTATCGGCTGCATCCACTAAAGCATCGATCATCTCTTCGCCGCTGGCAATATGCCCTGCATTGGGTAACACGATAAATTCTGCATTCGGTAAGGCTTTAGATAAACTTAACCCCGCTTCAATAGGGCAAACCAAGTCACACCGCCCGTGAACAATAACAGTAGGTATATCATGCAAATCTTTACTATGATCTAAAATCTGATTCTCAGCAATAAAATACTTATTCTGAGCATAATGCATTTCCATTTGCACCTGCTGTACCATTTTTTCTGTCACATGCGTGTGCTTATTCGGTGCTTGATAATCCTGCATTAAAGCAACTTGCCCTCCCCAGTTTATCCAGGCATTAGCAGCACGCCTTTTAGTCAATTCATCATCACCAAAAACAGCATCATACAAATCTTTAACTAACTCTGCTTTTTCTGACACGTACACACTTGCTTGCAATTGTTGCCATGTTTCTGGATATATTCGCCCTGCACCGTCTTTAGCAAACCAATCTAAATCCATCTGCCTAGCCAAAAACACACCGCGAATCACCATACCTAAAACAGCTGCCTTATGTTGCTGAGCGTACAATAAAGTTAATGCACTCCCCCAAGAGCCACCAAACAACAACCACTGCTTAATATTTAATTGCTGACGAATACGTTCCATATCATCAATTAAATCTTGCGTGGTATTATTTTCTATTTCACCAAAAGGCAGTGATTGCCCACAACCTCGCTGATCCATCAGGATAATATGATATTTTTGCGGATTAAAAAAACGACGATGATCTGGCTTAGTCCCAGAACAAGGACCGCCATGCAGGAAAATTACAGGGATACCTTGAGGATTACCCGATTGCTCTACATAAACGGAATGTGAACCAGTTGTTTGAAGAAAAAAACGATGAAAAGGTTCTATTTGTGGATAAAGAGATTTCATTATTTGTGGTAGGAAATTTATTTGATTAAATCGTAACACAAAGCGGGGGGGGGAGACTACATCGCAATTACCACCAACATTTCAGCGTCATAATCTACTATGACCCTAAATTATTCTCTAGAGTTTAATAAAACCTGCTTACCCTCTAATTCTGCAATCTCTGCTTTCATTTTAGTGAGTTTCTCTGTCACCAGACTCACCTTTTCAGCATTTGCAATAAAAT
>WTAG01000209.1 GCA_013139755.1 Methylomarinum sp.
CCAGGGTTTCCTTTGCAAGCGCCATCGGTATATATAATGACTTGATTAGTCATGTTTTTTTGTCCTATGTATTGATGATTTTAGTCCAGTAGCAGTCGTAACCAATCGAGATTGTTTACGCTTTACAGGTGTTAAAGGAATCAATGTATATTGTTTTTTTACCGCACGCACAGCATAAGCACTTGAAAATAGTGTTTTCTCGTCTAACTTAAAGCGTTCTGGTGTGGTATGAAGTGCATCTAAAGTAAATTCAGTTGTGCTTTTTATTTCAAAATTTAATAATCTCAACCAATCAGCAATTCGTGTACGAGAAATAAAATGCCCTCGCCATGTATTGGACATTTTTTTATCCCACAAAAACTGTAAAAAAACCCATATATTTAAAGGGTTAAAGCTTAAAATAACCACTTCCCCCTCTGGTTTTAATATGCGTTCTATTTCCCTCATCGTCTGGAATCTATATTCATCAAACTCTAATAAATGAGGCACAAGTACTAAATCAACCGACTCACTTTGTATCGGTAACAGATATGATTTACCCCGTACCTTTACTCCATCACTACAACCTTTGCCTTTTGCATCCAAAATGATGTATTTTGGGTAAAAAGAACAATCAATAAATGCACTTTCCCAGTCTACACCACCTATCTGTAATATGGTCTGCTGGCAACTCACCGTTATTGATCGACGAAGATAGCTTTTCTCTAGCATCTTCAACAACTTGCCCTGAGGGGTTTGATAAAAGGAAAACAGAAACTTTCTTTTCATATATTAATTTCTAGGAGAACAGATATATTTTGATATACAATCAATAGTTTACAGAAACCTTATAAACACTTTCTAGGCAATGTCTATATACAATTCTATCAGGTCGGCCAAATTTTTACTTTTATTGATTATATTCATTGCTACTGGCTGTGCACAAAAAACCACATCCCATACTTTTGTTAATGAACTTCCCTCTTCCGCTATACATGTAGCTTATACCCCCACTAGTCAGATACCAGAACACCATATAGAAAGCATTCCAGCAGACACAAAAGTACTTGCTGATAAAACAGTGTGGGATCGCTTACTTTCTCTTTACGCACTTCCTGAGATTGAAAATGATCGTATTGAACACGAATTACAACAATATCTCAAGCACCCTCAGTACCTGGCAAAAATTCAACGTCGTGCAGAACCTTATCTTTACTTTATTCTAGATGAAATTGAATCAAAACAAATTCCTGGTGAGTTAGCTTTACTCCCAATTGTTGAAAGTGCATTTAAAGCAACCGCAGTTTCCAAAAGTCGTGCCTCTGGTCTTTGGCAATTTATGCCTGCTACTGGCCGGTTATTTGGTCTAAAACAAAACTGGTGGTATGACGGCCGAAATGACATATACACATCAACCCAGGCTGCAACAACCTATTTGCAACAACTAAGCAATAGTTTTAATGATGACTGGTTTCTAGCGCTAGCTTCATACAACGCAGGTAAAGGCAATATCCGAAAAGCCATTCGTAAAAACAAGAAGAAAAATCTAGCAACCGATTACTGGTCTTTATCTTTACGAAAAGAAACCATGGACTATGTCCCCAGATTATTAGCACTAGCTAAAATTTTTGCCAATGCTGATAAATACAACATTCCATTACAGCCTATCCCAAATACACCTTACTTTACTGTTGTAAATATTGAATCTCAACTGGATTTAAGCATAGCGACTAAAATGGCAAACGTCAGCTCGAATGATTTCGTAAATTTAAACCCCGGATTTAAGCAATGGAGCACTGATCCAGACGGCCCTTTTCACCTGTTAATTCATGCAGATAAAGCCGATGAGTTTAAAGAAAAATTAGCCAGTACACTAAAAAAAGACCGAATGAAGTGGATTCGCCACAAAATCAAGGCGGGTGAAAATTTAGGGGGTATTGCAAAAAAATATCAGACAACCGTTAACGCAATACGCCACGGCAACCATTTAGCAAGTAATGCCATTAGAGCCGGTCGTTTTTTACTTATCCCAACGTCTTTACCTAACAAAATCGCTAAAACAAGCAAAACCAACAAACAACTATACACTGTAAAAAAAGGCGATACCTTTTGGGATATTGCACGTCAATTTTCGGTAAGCAGCAAAGATATTGCTAACTGGAATAATCTTTCTCTCTCAAAAACACTAATACCTGGTCAGAAACTGATTATAAGGGAAGGTTAAATGAGTTTCTCATTCGTTTTTCGGTGACTTTCTGCAAATTTACAGCAAAATACTTGATTTCATGACACCCTTGTTTATGGATAGGCAAAAAGCATTACCTAAGCAGAATAGCTAACAAGCGGATTGCCGTTGACTGATAGTGCTTTCCAGCTGTGATTTTCCTTCGAAAAAAGTGGTCATTCTAATATCTAATTATTTCCCCCTGCTAGAGCCAGTAGCGGAAAAGAAATTCATTTGTTGAAAGAGCAAAGTTGATCATTGTGAAACCAGTTTTACTTGAATTTATTTAAACTGGACGCAGTGAATATAGAACCGTGAAAAAGAAAAAGCAGACGTAGAAAAAAGGATATTGATTTATCAAAGCTCGTAGAGGAAATGGGAAAAAAGCGAAAGAGCAGAAAGATCCAGAACTGAGTTATGATATTTGCAAGATTGAAGAAATGCGGGCTGTCTACTCATTATTGAAAAGTGGCAAGATATTTTAATATTAAAACGAATTTTATCCTGGGAGTGTAAATGAAATTTACTAAAATTAATTTTGAATATACGGATGCACAAGAAGAACGTGTTCATGCACCTGAGTTAATTGATTCTGCTTATGTTGACATAAACAACATCACTAAAGAAATTTTCAAACCTAATAAATACCTTGTTTATGGTCCAAAGGGTTCTGGTAAATCAGCATTAGCTTCAAAATTAAAATCAATGTCGGAAAGGGAATGGGATTTTTTTTGTGATATTGATGATTTGGAAGAGTTTGAATTTAATCTTCTTCGTAAAACTGGTGGTGTTACAAGTGAAAAAATTGGAGGCAGTGTCACAGTATGGAAACTGTTGTTATACATACGGGTTTTTTCATTATATAAACAAGATCAGTTATTAACTGATTCTGGAAGTACAGCAACAGCACTTTTTGATGACCTTAAAACTTATGGTTTTATGGCATCTAAAAGCATTATTCAAGTTGTTCAGGAAACATCAAGAAAGGGGTTGTACTCAAAATTTTCAAATAGTATAGCTTCTATACAAGGTAAAATTGAAAGGAATAGAGAATCCAAAGTTAAAGACCCAGCAGAACTGGTAGAAACCATTGAGCTAGCATTAAGTGAGCTACCTAACTTTCCATCCAAGCATTACTTGGTTTTGGATGGGTTGGACTATCTATTACGGAATGGAAAAACTAATGCTAGTTATTTGGCTGACCTTGTTGCCGCTGTTCGTCAAGTTAATAATAAATTTTCTGAATTAGGCAACTCAAGTAAAGTTATAGTTCTATTTCGTGATGAGGTTTTAGAATTAGTTCCTGACCCGAATTTAACAAAAAGAAAGAATGATAATGGGATTTCACTTGATTGGTATGATAAAGAGGGAAAGCCTTTTGAAAGCTACTTATTAAAAGTAATAGAAAATCGAGCGCATTTAGCAGGGTACTCAAAGTCTATTAGGGAATTATGGAAAGAATGGTTTCCTGCAGAGCTTGCTAGAAAAGATAGCGTAACCTTCATACTTGATAGCACTCGTTATTTACCTAGAGATATGATTAGTATGTTTAGGTGTCTTCAATCTTTAGGGAAAGAACCTCCTTTTAGCGAGCAAGATATATTTTCAGCCATAAACTCGTATTCGGAGTGGTTTGTATCAGAACTTAGTGATGGATTAGTAGGGTTAGTTGACGAGGAAATCAGATCTTCAGTTGAAGGAATATTATCTGAAGTCGGACCTAGGTTTTCAACTAAAGAATTTAAAATAGCACTTGATGAACATGATTTAGATGATTCTCATGCAGAAAAGGTTTTGCATGCACTCTTTAGTACCTCTTGGATAGGGAATGTATGGACAAAATATGAACGTCCAAGATATGCATGGAAACATCGAAGGAAAAAAGCTGTATTTTCACCTATGAAAACATCTGTTGTCCACAATGGACTATTGAAGGCATTAAGTTTGAGGTGAGTTCGAATAATTGTAGCAGGGACATTGGGGCCAAGTCTTTGAGTTATGATTATGAACTATTTGTAGCGGATACTGAAAGCACGGATTACTGCCATGCTTCTGTAGAGCTAACACCAATGGGGTCTTTGATTTATGATAATTGCTACGTTAATCTTGTTGAATAATAACTACAAGACGAAGGATAGTGCTACTAGATCTTTTAGGATTGAATTTGCTAGCACGTCATAACCAGAAAGTGTTTTTTTAATAGTCATAAATCAAATTAGAGCAGAAGACTGAATAACTTATTGAAACAATAACTTACACAGCCTCCCCTCATCAAACCGGACACGCGGTTCTCCCGCATACGGCTTTCCGATGTTCTTCTTCCGCAAGCATGCACACAATAATTTGTGCTTGGCTCGTCGATATAGCTCCCTCAATAGCTCCCTGATAGTCTCTTGTGAGATATGGCGTTAATAGCAACAATGCAATCACCTACTACCTTTCGCTCTTCGGTAAATATGAACAAAGTAGGGTTCCTTTCCTCGGACGTCGTTTTGTTGTCGCTCATCCTCAAACGGTACTATGAACCCCTCAGACTTCCAATACAGCCAGATTCAATTTCACTCTTCGCTTATATGAATCCGTTTGTGCTGTAAACACCACTATATTGGATCTCCCGCCCTGCACAATCAATCTTCCGCTACATGCCACTCTT
>WTAG01000163.1 GCA_013139755.1 Methylomarinum sp.
CCGAATTATTACGACAAAGTATTCCATTGATGATGAAAAATAATATTTCGACTCACCCCATTAATTATGCGATCTGGTATGAATATGTTGCAGGTAATAATGGTCAGTTAAATAAAGCGGTTGATCAGCTCGTCAAAAATAACCAATCGTTTGATGAAAATACCAGCTTACATTTATACAAAACTCATATCTGCAACGCCTCTGTCGATACATTTGAAGAAATAAATACTAATTTACAGAAATTATTAGATACCACGACAAATTCAGTACAAAACACTAGCAATAAAGTATCTGACGCTGGAGAAAATTTTAAAGCCCGGTCGACTCAGTTAGCACAGATCCAAAATACTGATGACATGAAATTCATTTTATCCAGTATTTTGACCGAAACAAAACAATTAACTGAAATAACCCACACCTTAAAGACACAGCTGGATGATGCTCATGATGAAATGGACCAATTACGCCTCGAACTAAGTAAAGTCAAAGTAATGGCGACGACTGATGTGTTAACAGGACTGTTAAATCGCCGAGCGTTTGACACTGAGCTCATTAATTTAATTGAGAACCCTGCAAAGGCTACACACTGCCTGTTGATTCTTGATCTAGATCATTTCAAAAAAGTAAATGACTCTTTTGGTCATTTAGTCGGGGACAAGGTTATTCGTTATACCGCAGGCTTACTGAAGAAACACACTGCTGAGCATCATCATACAGCTCGCTACGGCGGAGAAGAAATGGCGATAATTATGCCAAATACAGAATTAAATCATGCTTTAGAAATTGCCGAGACTATTAGAACCTCATTATCCAAAAGTCAGTTAAAACAAAAAAACAATGGTCAGTCTATCGGAATAATATCAGTATCAATCGGTGTAACCACATTGAAAGCTGATGATGATTTTGATAGCTTTATTGCGCGGGCAGATGAGGCCTTATATGACGCAAAAGAAAGTGGGCGAAATAGAGTAATACATCGCTAAACACCATTACACCATTGCAAAATAATTATTTATTTAAAAAATACAACAACACTAAATTACTTAAAAACAACAGCCCTGCCATGGTTTTCCAAAATACCAATGGGTTCCGTTCAATTAACGGCAAACTATCAGCTGATTTAAGAAATGCCTTATTGGGATTAGAAAGATCATAAATAAATTCAGATAACGCCTCATATCTTCCCTGAGGTTCAATCAATGTTGCTTTTCTTAATGCGCCATCTATCCAGTACGGCACCATGGCGTTTTTATGAAAACTGGGGACATATTTTAATTTGGCCAGATTAATTTTATTAGGCTTCTCTGGCATATCTCTGCCAAATGGCAAGGCTTTATTAATCATTTCATAAGTAATCACACCTAATGAATAAATATCGGATTTGACCGTACCGCGCTGGCCTAAATGGTATTCTGGGGCCGTGTAATTTAATGTACCCAGTACATTCTCTTCACTCTGTTCCATAGCTGTAATTTCAGCAACCCCTGCAATTTTGACTGATCCGAAATCAATAATCTTTACTGTGCCATTTTGAGCAAACATAATGTTTTCAGGTTTCAAATCCTGATGCAGCATTTCCATACGATGAAACGCCCGCAGACCTTTGGCTATTTGTTCTACAATTTCTCTAACTTCTCGGATATAGGATTTTGGGTTACTCTCCATCCACTCTCTTAAGGTCTGCCCTTCAATATATTCCGTCACATAATAAATACACGTTTTTTTCCGATCAGTACTTAATACTTTTAACACATTATCATGCTGAATACGCTTTCCTACCCATTCCTCATGCAAAAAATGCTCAATATAATGCGTATCATCCTCATATAATACTGAAGGTGTTTTTAAAATCACCTGCATTTCTGTTTGAGTATCAAAAGCTCGATAAATCTGAGTTCGTTTACTAGCGTGTAATTCTGCTTCAATCCGATAACCATCAACAACCATCCCCTTTTCTAACAAGGGTGGAAACGGTAAATTAGCATGGCGACGAATAACTTCATCCCCTTTAGCTAAGGGCAACTCATCAATACGGACCAACTGACAAGTAAGGTTATCATCACTGTTATTATCACTGGCTTGTTGCACTAGCTTTTCTGCGCAAAGATTTAAATCATCTTCTCCCTGAATGATTTCCTTTAGGCTCTTTTCGGCTAGAAAATCATGTACGCCATCCGTAGTCATAATAAACACATCACCTTGTTCCAAGGGAAATGCTTTGTAATCCGCTTGCAGATGAGGCTCTATTCCCATCGCCCGATTCAGGTAACTCTTCTCAGCTGAAACTTGCACACGATGATCGCGGGTCAACAATTCCAGATTCCCTTTTCTTAATCGGTAAATTCTAGAGTCACCAATATGAAAAATATGCCCAGTAGTCGATTTAAAAACAAGTATACTTAAGGTGCTAACCATTCCTTTAGTTGATTCATAACGCTGCTGCCCTTGACTGTATAACCAAGAATTAGTTGCGGAAAGAATTTTTTGCCCTGCATGCTTCACTGCCCATGAATCTGGTGTACTGTAATAGTCACTTAAAAAGCTAGTGACACAACAATGGCTTGCCAGTTTACCCGCATCACTGCCGCTCATGCCATCAGCAATGACAACAGCTATCCCTTTATGAACCAGCTGTGCTTCATCGGGGATTTGTAAACCATAACAATCTTCATTATCGGCTTTAACACCTTTATCACTGTAAGCGCCTGAGCTTACCTTTAATGTGGGGTAATTCATAAAAGACACTCTCGCTTATTTAATCTCTAACTCTTTAACCTTTCGCGTCAGAGTATTTCTGCCATATCCCAGCATTAAAGCTGCTTCATTCTTTTTGCCAGAGGTATGCTCTAAAGCCGATTTAATCAATAGACTTTCAACTTTTGCTATGATGGTTTTAGCAATATCGGCTTTTTCGAGTATTAATTGCTGTTTCACTTCATTTTCTAATAAATTTTCCCAGCCTAGCCCATTATCTGAAGCATGGTCTTTTTCATAGTGTTTTAGCTCTGGTGGCAGGTCTTCTAAATGAATTTCTCTGCCCGATGCCATGACGGTTAACCAGCGACAACTATTTTCCAGCTGTCTTACATTCCCTGGCCACGGCAAGGTACTTAAGTAGGCTTCTGTTTCTGGTTTTAATAGTTTTATTTCGCTGTTTAATTCAATGGCTGCCAAGTTCAAAAAATGGCGCATTAACAAGGGTATATCCTGTTGCCGCTCACGTATCGGGGGAAGATGAACGCGAATGACATTGAGGCGATGAAATAAATCTTCTCTGAACAAGCCCTTTTCTACCAATTTTTCGAGGTTTTGATGGGTTGCTGCAATAATACGTACATCCACTTTAACCGGAGTGTGTGCGCCAATCGGATAAAATTCGTTATCAGCTAATACGCGTAATAATCGGGTTTGTAATTCGGCTGGCATATCGCCAATTTCATCTAAAAATAAAGTGCCGCCATGTGCTTGTTCAAAGCGGCCGGCTCTTCGTGTATGCGCGCCGGTAAAAGAGCCTTTTTCATGCCCAAAGAGTTCTGATTCCATCAGGTCTTTTGGAATTGCGGCCATATTTAGGGCTATAAAAGGTTTGTCACGCCTTGGACTGTGCCTGTGCAATGCTTTGGCCACCAGCTCTTTGCCTGTGCCTGATTCACCATTGATTAATACGGTAATATGAGAGCGCGATAAGCGACCTATTGCCCGAAAGACTTCTTGCATGGCGGGTGCTTCACCGATTATTTCGGGGGTTTCTTCGAGCTGTTCGGTTTCACTGGACTCTGGCGCTGCCTTTTGCTTACTTTGTAGGCAGGCTCTGTGTACCACTTCAACCACTTCGTTTAGGTCAAAGGGTTTAGGTAAATACTCAAAAGCACCGCCATCAAATGCTGAGACGGCGCTATCCAGATCAGAATGCGCTGTCATGATGACCACCGGTAAATCAGGGTGGCTGTGTTGTATTTTCCTTAACAATTCAAAGCCATCCATCTCTGGCATTCTAATATCGGTAATTAATACATCAGGTAATTCTGTCTCTAATGCATCTAATAACTTTAATGCATTAGCAAAGCTGCGGGTTCTCATTTCCGCTTTTTGTAA
>WTAG01000366.1 GCA_013139755.1 Methylomarinum sp.
AAAACCACCAGCCGCCCCAACCCAGTTCGTAATAAGCCCACCAACTACCTAGAGCAATACCAATGGTTAAAAACATCCAAGCCAAATTAGTCCAAGGTCTTGACCAGCGAGCCCATGCAGAATCTAATCGACCTTCAAGTAATGCGGCAATAGAAAAAGCAAATGCCACAGAAAAGCCCACATTGCCCATGTATAACATAGGTGGATGAATCGCTAAACCTGGATCTTGTAGTAAGGGATTTAAATCTCGACCTTCTAATGGCGAGGGAAATAATCGTTCAAAAGGGTTAGAGGTAAATAATAAAAACAGAATAAAACCAATACTCACTAATCCCATCACTCCTAAAACACGGGCAACAGTGGTTTCTGGAATGCTTTTACTAAAAAAGGCTATAAGTCCTGTCCAAATAGATAGGATTAAGCCCCACAATAATAAAGAGCCTTCATGCGCGCCCCAAACACCTGATATTAAATACAGTGTCGGCAATGCGGTATTAGAATTATGAGCTACATAAGCCACTGAAAAATCATGCACTAAAAATGCATAGGTTAAACAAGCATATGCCAGCAGCATGAATAATAACTGTCCATACGCAGAGGGTCTGGCAACAGCAATCCAGCCATTAATTGAACGATGCGCGCCAATAATCGGCAACAAACCCTGAATAACCGCCATCAATAAGGCAATGATTAAGCAAAAGTGACCTAATTCCGCAATCATTTTTGTTCTGCCTCTACGTCTTTTAAGCTCTCTGCAACTTCAGGTGGCATGTAATTCTCATCATGTCTTGCCAATACTTCTTCAGCAATAAACACATTGTTTTTGTTTAGTCGTCCATTGGCAACGATGCCCTGTCCTTCTCTAAATAAATCAGGCAAGATCCCCGAATATTCAACCGTCACTTGTTTACTGTAATCGGTTAAAACAAACCTCACCATAATTCCTTTATCCGGTCTTTCTATACTGCCTTCAACCACCATGCCACCTAAACGAAACTTGGCGTCTTTAGGGGCTTTTCCTTCTGCTACTTCAGTGGTGGAGAAAAAGTACATTAAGTTTTCGTTAAATGCTTTTAAAGCAAAGGTAGCGGCTAAACCCACACCCGCTACCATCAATAAAATCAGGATTAATCGTTGCTTTTTTACTGGGGTCATTGTTTCGCTCGTTTTTGCTTTAATGCTAATTGACGTAAAAATTGTTTTTTCTTTATTAAAGGCAATACAACATTTAATAGCAAAACAACAAAGGCAATCGAATAAGAAGTCCAGACATAAAAGCCATAACCCCCCATTGCCAAAAATTCATCAAAACTATTCATCTTTGCTTCTCCAACAATTTTTTAACCCATTGAGTGTTCTGCTCACGCCTTAACAATTCAACTTTTGCTGTCTGTAACATAGCAATGGCATAATAAAATTTAAATGCTATCGCCATGGTTAATAAAGGCCATAACATATCAAGATGAATGGAAGGCTTATCCATTTTTGTCACTGTAGGACCTTGATGTAACGTATTCCACCATTCAACCGAATAATGAATAATAGGGATATTAACCACCCCCACTAAAGCCAAAATAGACACGGCTTTAGATGCAGTCCGTTTATCTTCTATCGCACCATACAGACTAATCACACCCAAATATAAAAATAATAAAATTAATTCGGCCGTTAAACGAGCATCCCAAACCCACCAGGTTCCCCACATGGGTTTACCCCATAAAGAACCGGTTACCAAAGCAATAAGGGTAAAACTTGCACCAATAGGCGCACTGCTTATTGCCACCACATCGGCTAGTTTCATCCGCCAAATCAATCCAATAGCTCCGGCTATCGCCATCACTACATAAATAAATAATGACATCCATGCCGCCGGGACATGTACATAGATAATTCGGTAGCTATCACCTTGTTGATAATCAGTCGGGGCTAAATATAAACCGCCGTACAAGCCATAGCCCAGCAATAAAATAAATATTGCTATCAACCAGGGTAATAATTTCTCGGTAAAACTGTAAAAGTGCGGCGGAGATGCCATTTTGTGATAAAAACGTAGAAGTGGAGCTGGAACAATCGACATATAAATAGTAATTTTTTATAGATGAATGAAATATGAATCTGTAGACAATGAAGAAAAAAGCATAAATTAAAATCCCCTCACCCAACCCTCTCCAAAGGGAAAGGACTGGGTGAGGGGAAATAAAATAATGCTCTTCTTCAACTGTCTTTTATTCAAAAGAAATCAAACCACAAGGTTTATTAAATTTAACTTATACTCATTTTTAAAGCAGCAGCGGCTGGCAAAGGTGCTAAAACCACTGACGAAAGTAAGATAGCAATTAATATATTGATTTGTGCATCAACCGCTAAACCACTACTGGCCATTTCAACTGCATTACTGGCAAAGATTAATACAGGCACATAAAGAGGCAGAACTAATAACGATAAAATCATCCCTCCACGGCGCAATCCGACGGTTAAAGACACACCTATTGCACCAATCAAACTTAAAACCGGCGTTGCTAAGACCAAGGTTATCAATAAAGTTCCCATTGCCTGCTCAGGCAACCCTAAAAATACCGCTAATAAGGGTGCAACAATTAATAAAGGCAAGCCCGTTACCAACCAATGAGCGATAATTTTAGCAAAAACTAAAACAGTTAGAGGATGCGAGCTTAGAAGCATTTGCTCCAATGAGCCATCATCAAAGTCTGAGCGAAACAAGCCATCTAATGAAAGCATCACCGCCAATAAGGCTGAAACCCAGATAACACCAGGTGCCATAGACTGTAAAAGATTGGGATTAGCACCCACACCCAAAGGAAATAAGGTAACTACCAACACAAAGAAAAAAATAGGATTAGCAATTTCAGCTCGGCGACGAAATGCCAAAATTAAATCACGCCGAATTACGGCATAAAACGCGGTCATCAATGACATAAGGATAAATTTATTTTTTGTACATCGGCTTCATGTAAAACAAGATCATGATGAGAAGTTAAAATAATCATGCCTCCATCGTTTATATGTTCATGCATTAAAGATTCAATCAGTTTAATACCTTCTTTATCTAAAGAAGTAAAAGGTTCATCTAAAATCCAAAGGCTTTTCTTGGTGATTAATAACCGGGCTAATGATAAACGTCTTTTTTGCCCCGCCGAAAGCGATTGCACCAGCGCATCATCATATCCAGCGAGAAGAACCTTCTCTAAGGCTTGCTCAATACTATATTTACCCGCTTGACTCAGTGCCAAAGACATCCTTAGATTCTCTGTCACTGTTAATTCTTTTTTCACGCCATCTAAATGCCCAACATAAGCCATCTGAGCAAAATAATCACTGTCTTTTATGGCGGTATCACACCAGTGTATTTCACCGGCATCTTGCTCCCTAAAGCCACATAAAATACGTAATAGAGAAGTTTTACCACTACCATTTTTACCTTCTAGCAATAGCACTTGATACGGATTAAGACTGAAGTTTAAACCTTCAAATAACACACGGTCATCTCGAATACAGCTTAAATCTTTTACTTCTAATACTATTTTGTGAGGAATGGGGCTATCCATAAAGTCTTAAACTTTGCGCAGAAAAGTGCTTATAGTATCAATATATAGAGTGTGTTCCCAGCGCGTTGTGAGAAGATTTAGAAAATGTAAAAAGAGATTTTACATAATTTGATTATGAAACTTTCCTAGAACTGGCATCTGCATCTAAAACAAACTCCCCTTTTGCCACCCTGTCTCGGCCATGATGTTTTGCAAAATACAGCGCAGTATCCGCAGCATGAATCATTTTTTCCGATACATCACTGACGACTATAGTGGTAAATTCATTGGGTTGGTAAGTCGACTGACCTATTGAAATAGTGACCTTAAAATCATGCTCTTTAAAATTTAAAGCCAGATCTTTAATACTGATTCTAATCCTTTCGGCAATATCATGAGCCTTCGCCTCATTACTGTTTGATAATAAAGCAACAAACTCTTCCCCTCCATAGCGCGCCAACACATCATT
>WTAG01000075.1 GCA_013139755.1 Methylomarinum sp.
GATTTTTTATGCTCAAGTAAATAATGCTGAGTGATAGCATCTTCTAATCTTTCTGTTAAAAATACAGTCTGAGGATTTGTTATTTTTATGACTGATTCTTTAGCATCATTACCATAGGATAGAAGTAATTTAGCGTGCTGGATTAATGATTCTAATTGAGGGTCGTTATTAGATAGGACGGTTGCAGATGTTTTTTGTAATGTAGCAATGTTATTGTTAACTAGTACGGATGATAGCGGCGTATTTTGATGTATATTTTGAAACAAAGCGCTCTGTAATCGATGAGCCTGTATTTTTATTGACGCATCTAAGATAGGGTTGCTACTGGTTTTTTTTAACAGTTTTTGAAAGAAATACAATGAGTTATTGTATATGGCATGGTGCGATTTATAATCTTCAATAAGTTGATTCTTTTCAGTTAGCTGTTGCTCTAAAAGGTCGAGCAATTGAATAATGGAATCATTATTAAGAGCCTGTATTGTCTTTTTTACATGTTTCAATTGTTGTTGATTTTCTGCAAGTTTTAAAACAAGGCGAGTTAGTTGATCATTGTTTTTTTCTATCCCAAATTGGTGTAAAAAAATAGACTGGTTAATTTGTAAGTTTAGTGTGCTGACTTGTTTGGATAAGACCGATAACTGGTTTTCAAACTCTGGACTTTTTTTATAAGTAATGTAGAAAAGAACAAGCAATAAACTCATGGCCACGATGGCTGAAAGAATTTGACGAAAAATGGCAGTTGATGTCATTAATGTAATTTCCCTGTTAAAGTTTTAAGAAAACTAACGATTAAGGCCGTTTCGTTTTTTGGCAACGAGACGCCAATTTGATAATAAGCCATTTTTTCTACGGCTAATTCCAATGTTTTTGTTTGGCCATCATGAAAATAAGGCGCAGTAAGCGCTATATTTCGTAAGCTTGGTACTTTGAATTCATATTTATGCTCTTCTTTCATTGTAACTCTATATCTGCCTAGGTCAACGTCTGTTAGCTTACCCCTATCTGCAAAATAATCATGCATAATACCCATTTTTTCAAACATATTTCCTCCCATATTTACCCCTTGGTGACAAGCAATACAGCCATAGCTAATGAAAAGTTGATAACCTTCTTTTTCAGCCGCGGTCAGGGCATCTTGCTGGCCTTTCAAAAACAAGTCAAAACGGGAGTCTGGGGTTAATAGGCTGCGTTCATAAGTTGCAATTGCATGTTTGATAGTTTGCTCGGTAATGCCTGAAGAGGGGTAAAGTGCGCTAAACTTTTTTTGATATCTAATTCTTTTTTTTAATTTATTGATAACTTCAGGCCAGGAGGAACCCATTTCAATAGGGCTATTAATAGGGCCGTCAATTTGATCCTCTAAGCTATTGGCACGACCATCCCAAAATTGCTTAAAATTAAGTGAGCTGTTTAAAACAGTGGGAGAGTTGATGTTTCCAGATTGGTTATGTATGCCAGAAGAGACTATAAGTCCATCAACACCGCCATTATGTATGTTATGACATGATGCGCAAGAAACAGAGTGGTTTTTTGAAAGGATCGTATCAAAAAATAATAGTTTGCCTAATGAAACAAGGTCTTTATTAAGGTACTGAGCGTTTGGTATCGGTGTAATGGGAGAGGGGATGTTCGACTTGTACGATTTTGGTTGAAGTAAGTTCTGTGAAGGGACGCTGAAAAGAGTATTCAGTTGCAGATAAACAAAATAACTACTGACAACAAATAGGAGCAATAGACTGGGTTTTTTTAAAAAAATCATAATGATTTTTCTCTTTTAAAGTGAAGCGGTTCCTTAAGGAACCTCTGATTAAGTTAGTAATAATTTAGCGCAGAAAAAACTGTCGCTATTTTTCATGAAGTGAGGGGTAATAGTCATGATTTTTTTTGCTTTTCAGACCGAATCTTTAAATCGTTCTTTAATACGTAAGACTTCATCCATATCTTCTAAAAAAGCATAAACGCAGGCCCTATCAAAATGAGTTCCTGAGTTTTCACTTAGGAAGGCTATTGCATCATCAACTGGCCAGGCTTTTTTATAAGGTCGTTCACTCGTCAGGGCATCAAAAACATCAGCAACAGTAATAATACGACCATAAATGGAAATATTATCGCCTTTTAAACCATTTGGGTAACCACTACCATCGTATTTTTCATGATGAGATAATGCAATTTCAGCACCTAATTGCATTAATTTAGATTGACTACCATTTAAAATGTCATAGCCGTATTTGGCATGTTCCTTCATCACGTCAAACTCAAGCTGATCCAGTTTTCCAGGTTTGAGTAAAATAGAGTCTGGAATGCCTACTTTTCCAATATCATGCATGGGTGCAGCTTCAAGAATTAAATTCTGATCTTCGGCTGACATCCCTAATTGCATCGCAATATGACGAGAATAATGAGCCATCCTTTTAATGTGTCCGCCTGTTTCAGGATCTCGGTATTCAGCCGCTTTGGTTAAGCGGAAAATAATTTCCTGTTCTCTATTACGAATTTCTTGAGTGGCTTTAAGAACTTCATCTTTCAGCCAAAGCGTTTGATTGGACAGTTTCTTTTGACTACTCCGGAGAGCGAGTAAATTTTTGACTCGAATCATAAACTCAGTTTTATCAATGGGTTTATTTAAAAAGTCAGTTGCCCCTATTTCAAGCGCTTTATATCGAACATCCGATTGGTCATTAGCTGTCACCATAATGATAGGAACCAGCACATCTTTTTGGATCGATCGAAATTGAGTAATAAATTCAATCCCATCCAGTTCTGGCATCATATAGTCTACGATAATCAGTTCGGCTTCATTTTCTTTACACCAAGACAATGCTTCTATAGGGTCTAAGAAGTTAACAGCCTCATAGCCATCAATCTTTTTAACCAAATGCCAAAGTAAGGTAAGGTTAATCTGGTTGTCATCAATAAGAACAATTCTTTTCATTAAAAAATGTGGGCTATTGGTCGGTAAGTTAAATTTAACACATATTTACAAGAGATAAATAGAAATAAGCAGTAG
>WTAG01000655.1 GCA_013139755.1 Methylomarinum sp.
CAATTAAATAGTCCAACAGAGTCTTTATTCTGCGCAGAACCTAAACTGGATGGGCTTGCCATTAGCCTACTGTATAAACATGGAAAACTAATACGAGCTGCAACCCGTGGTGATGGAAGTGTCGGAGAAGATGTTACTAATAATGTTAAAACCATCCAAAATGTTCCGCTCTCTTTAATCGGTGACAATATCCCTGACACCATTGAAATACGGGGTGAAGTCGTCATGCCTATTGCTGCTTTTAATACTTACAATGAGCAAGCAGAAAAAAAGGGCGAAAAAAGCTTTGCTAACCCACGTAATGCAGCGGCAGGTAGCTTACGTCAATTAAACTCCGCAATAACCGCAAAACGTCCACTAGCCTTTTACAGTTATGGCATTGGCTTATTAGAAAATGGCATATTAGCTGATAGCCATCACCAACGATTATTACAATTAAAACAATGGGGACTCCCCGTAAGCGATGAAATCGCCATTAAATCGGGTCTTAATGGCTGCATTGAATATTATCAATCTATTCTGCAAAAGCGCGACCACCTTCCCTACGAGATAGATGGCATAGTTTATAAAATTGATGACATTAAACTACAAGAGCAACTGGGCTTTATCACTCGCGCGCCTCGCTGGGCTATTGCTCATAAATTTCCCGCCCAAGAAGAACAAACAATTTTACTTGATGTTGAATTTCAAGTTGGGCGTACAGGCGCTGTAACACCTGTCGCCATCTTAAAGCCTGTCTTTGTTGGCGGTGTAACAGTCAGCCGTGCAAGTTTGCATAATAACGATGAAATTGAGCGGTTAGGCGTTAAAATTGGCGATACCGTAGTCGTGCGTCGTGCGGCTGACGTGATTCCGCAAATAACCCGCTCACTCCCAGAAAAAAACACAGAAAGCCGAAGCATTATTTTTCCTAAGACATGCCCTGTTTGTGAATCCGAAATTGAACGCATTGAAGGAGAAGCCGTCGCCCGATGTAGTGGTGGTTTGTATTGCGCTGCACAACGTAAAGAGGCCATTCAATATTTTGCTTCTCGTAAAGCAATGAATATTGATGGTTTAGGCGAAAAAGTGGTTGATCAACTGGTTGATGCCGACCTCATTAATACCCCCGCTGATCTGTTCACCTTAAAAACCGAGCAATTAGTTGATTTAGAACGAATGGGGCCCAAAAAAGCCGGCAATCTTATTAAGGCACTATCAAATGCCAAGCAAACGACCTTAGCCAAATTTTTACTGTCTTTAGGGATTAGAGAAGTGGGCGAAGCTACCGCCAAAAATCTAGCCGAACATTTTTTAACACTGGAAACACTAAAACAGGCAACGATAGAGGATTTACTAAAAGTCGATGATGTAGGCGAGATAGTGGCTAAACATGTAGTCTACTTCTTCCGTCAAACTCATAATCTAGAGGTTATTACCGCCTTAATTGATTCGGGTATTAAGTGGCCTGAGATAACACCTAAAGCACTTAAGCCACAACCTTTAGCAGACAAAACCTATGTGTTGACAGGGACGTTAACGCAGATGAAACGCAATGATGCCAGAGCATCGTTACAAGCATTAGGCGCTAAAGTATCAGGAAGTGTTTCTGCTAAAACAGACTATGTTGTTGCTGGTGAAGCAGCGGGGTCTAAACTCACCAAAGCTCAAGAACTAAACATCCCGGTTATTGATGAGAATGAATTAATTGCTTTATTAGATTCGTTTAGCTAAGAAATAATACAAAGCAATATTTAGGTCATCATATTGTAGGAGTGGACGCTCCTACAATATGCGATATTAATAAGGTGATTTAGTCAGATAACCATTTGCGCTGACTGGAATAGTCTCAGGTAAGATAATCTCCCCCAACTCAGCCATAGCTTTTTTGTAAACCTTACGTTTAAAGTAGATAACATCTTTTAACGGATACCAATAATCTACCCATCGCCAACCATCAAACTCTTGTTTTTCACCACAATCAAAGCGGACTTTAGTCTCATCCCCAACCAGGCGTAAAATATACCAGATCTGCTTCTGTCCAACACACAGAGGCAAAGACTTTTTTCTGATGTATTTTTCTGGCAGCTTGTAACGCAACCAGTAACGTGTACGACCAAGTAACTGAACATGTTCAGCCATTAAACCAGTTTCTTCCCACAATTCACGATACATCGCTGCTTCAGGGACTTCATTACAATCAATCCCGCCTTGCGGAAACTGCCACGAATTAACACCTTTTCGTTTTGCCCAAAACACACGACCCTCATCATTGCAAAGGATAATGCCGACATTCGGTCGGTATCCTTTAGAGTCTATCATTTAAAAACCTGTTATTTGCATCCCCATTCTTTTAAATGTTATCAGACAAAGCGATATATTAATCCAGCAAGGACTCTTAAAGTCTAGAGACTACCTTATAAGGCAGATCTAAACAAACCTACAAACGTACGCTTAATACTTGGATTAAATACTACAAATTCAGCTATTTTGTGTATAGCCAATTGCCTAAATGTTAAAATAAAAAAATAAGTCAGTATTAAAATTAATATCATCATTGTTCCATAAAACTTCTACTGACGCTATAACACTTTAACTTTAATATATACTCAAACAGGATTTAACCGTGAGTTTAGCCATTTTTGATTTAGACAACACCCTCATTTCTGATGACAGCGATTATTTGTGGGGACAGTTTCTTGTTGACCAAGGCATCGTCGACAAGGATCTATATGAAGAAGCCAATATCAAGTTTTATGAAGACTACAAACAAGGTGAATTAGATATTGTTGAATTTTTAGACTTCTCTCTTGCACCTTTAGCAAAAAATGATCCAGAACAACTATTTAAATGGCGAGAGCAATTTATTGAACAAATCATTAAACCAATTCAACTTAAGTCTGCTATCCGCCTGGTTAATAAACATCGATTTAAAGGTGATACGGTGATGGTCATTACAGCAACCAATCGATTTGTCACTGAACCTATCGCCAAGTTATTTGGTATCGACATCTTACTTGCGACAACCCCAGAAGTTGTTGATGGACGCTATACTGGAAAATTTGAAGGTACCCCCTGCTTCCAGGAAGGCAAAGTAACACTATTAAACGAATGGTTAGAAAATTCATCAGAAACATTAGAAAACAGTTCATTTTATAGTGACTCTCATAATGACCTGTCTTTATTAAAGCTTGTTGATAATCCCGTTGCCGTAGACCCTGATGATCAACTGCGTGATTATGCAGAACAACAAGGCTGGGCCATTATGAGTTTGCGCGGTTAAAAACAATCTTTAAATTTCAGTAATCCAAAATTTAGGCAAAAAAAAGGGTGTTTATTCACAAACACCCTTCTCCTCAGAATCACATACTCCTCAGGGAGTACAAAACTCAATTATTTTTTAACACTATCAGCAATTTTGTTAAATTCTTCAACGCGTGCTTTTCCTGTATTAACCAAATCTAAGCCAGTATCTACGATTATTTTAACTAATCCTGGTGTTTTATAAACAATCAGTCCCAAATATGAGACGATCGAAACGGCAATCACTGCACCAATAATTCCACCAAGGCCAACAAGGCTAAAAATCTTAATGATTAATACAACCAAGTCTAACGGAACTAAAATCATTGCTCCAAAATAAGCCAAGACCATAAATGTAAAAAGCACAAAAACAACAAATTGAAACAGTCTTACCAGAGCAACATTAACTTTATTCATAATATGTGAATTCCTGAAAATAATATTAAAGGTTCCGCTTAAACCTACCCAGTTCAAACACAACCTCCCCTAAAAACGAATCTGAATCCCGAGATTATATCTTAATTTCAGGGATAATTTAACTTTTATAACGATTGCTATCATCCTGCTTGCACAGCTAAAAACATCAACAATAGTAAATCAGGATGCCTCATCCACTTCATTATTAAGAAATAAAGGATGTAAAAAAACACCTGCAACAAAGCCACCCAAATGCGCCCACCAAGCAACTTCGGCTGTTACGGCATCAAACATCATTGCAGTTGTTGCATTTTGAATTTGAATAATGACCCAAAAGCCTAAAAATGCAATAGCGGGTAATTCAAAAAAAATCGGTAAAAGAAACAAGGGAAACCAAATAACAATCCTGGCATAAGGGTACATTAAAAAATATGCGCCTAAAACCCCTGCAATTGCGCCTGAAGCCCCTACAACAGGGATCGCCATTGTTGGGTCAAAATACCATTGCACAAAGGTTGCAATTAAACCGCATGATAAATAGAACGCCAGAAAGCGAACATGACCCATTCTATCTTCAATACTATTAGCAAAAATCCAGATAAACCACATATTTATAATGATATGCAACCAACCACCATGTAAAAACAAGCTACTTAAAAAAGAAAAGTAGCCGTCAAATGGCAATCCAAATGCAGCAGACCACTCGGGATTTGAATATCGAATAGGTACCATGCCATATAAATACGTCAGTTGGCGTTGCAACTCATCAGGCATCATTTTCATTGAAAGAAAAATGCCTATACAAATCCCCATAATAACCCAACTGACATAGGGGGTAGTCTTACACAATATATTATCTCTAATTGGAATCATTCTAGGTCATTTGGAAGTAATAGGACAATAGTGGCTGTTCCCGAAGCATTTCTAGCTAGCTCCCGCAAACTTATCAATCGGCATAAGCTTTACGAATTTTCAAGAACTGTTCAATATTCTGCACAAATAATTCAATCAACTGAGGGTCAAAAAAATAACCTGCTTTATCTCGCATAAAATTGACAGTATCATCAATAGACCATGCTTTTTTATAAGGTCGCTGTGTTGTTAATGCATCAAACACATCAGCAATAGCGATAATTCTGCCCTCAATAGGAATAGACTCCCCACTCAATTGATTAGGATAACCACTGCCATCCCATTTTTCATGGTGCGATAAGGCAATACTTGCTGCCATTTGTACCAATAAAGAAGGATGATCACCTAATAGCTTAGCACCTAACTTAGTATGCCCTTCCATCACTTTCCGTTCTTCATCATCTAAGACCCCTTTTTTTAACAAAATCGAATCAGGGATACCAATCTTGCCAATGTCATGCATAGGTGCGGCTTTTTCTATCATATAATACAGTTCTGCAGGCAAGCCTAACTTTTTACCTAATAACCGAGCATATTTACCCACCCGCACAAGATGTTGCCCCGTTTCATTATCGCGAATTTCACCTGCTAAAGCCAGACGATGAATCAGACTTTCAGTTGCATCCCCTAAATCACGCGTTCTTGACTCAACCTGTTTTTCCAACGCCTCATTTAAATGTTTTTGTAATTTATATGATTGTTTTACTTTAAGCAAATTGCGCGACCTCAATTTAACCTCACACAAATCAAATGGCTTGTGAACAAAATCATTAGCACCAGAATCCAACGCCTTATTACAGGTATAGGAATTCATATTCCCTGTCAGAATAATAACAGGAAGCTCATCAACGCAGTATATTTTACGAACCTGATCTATTACCTGAAAACCATTAAGGTGAGGCATTTCAATATCTAAAAGTAATAAATCGAATTCCTGTTGTTGCAATTCTATAATGACTTTTCTTGGATCAGTCACAGCTCTGGCTGTAACGTTAAGTTCCGCTTCCAATAAATTACTTAAAATCATTACATTAGTGATAGAATCATCACAAATTAAGACTCTTTGAGTTTCTCTATTAGGCATGATATAAACACCCCCTAAACCAAACAAAGTACAATCGACAAATATACTCCGATATATCCTGAATTGATACTATGTAAAGGTATAGAAATATAGACATTTACTAATATTCTTCTCCCAGCCACTTTAACAACCGTCGCAAGCATTCCTCCCCAAAAAAAAAACCAGCTAAGCTCCCCCTTAAAGATACTCTCAGAAAAACCAGGCTACCCAGACTCTCCAAATAATACTCGTTCTTTATGAAAATACTGCTAATAACCCCACCTATGACTCAGCTGAATACCCCCTATCCAGCAACAGCATACTTAACAGGTTTTCTCAGGCAACAAGGTTATTCCGTCGCCCAAAGAGATTTGGCCATAGAATTATTTTTATCATTACTCACAAAACAAGGCTTAGATAGAATTTATCAAACAGTTGAAGATAATTATGCCGATTTTGATGATGATGAATTGCCCGATGCAATTTACCATTTTTTAGCCCACTACCCCACTTACCAAAAATGTATTGAGCCCACGGTTAAATTTCTGCAAGGTAAAAATCCATCACTGGCTTTACGCATTGCCTCGCGCACCTTTTTACCTGAAGGCCCTCAATTTGAAAGTCTCTACCAAATGGAGGAAATGTCTGGTGATGTATTACAACAGGCTTTTGGTAACTTAGGCGTTCAGGACAAAGCAAAATACCTAGCCACTTTGTTTATTGATGATGTTTCTGCTGTTATTAAACAAGGGGTAGACCCTCACTTTGAAGTCTCCCGTTATGGTGAACGATTAGCCGCATCCAACCCTTCCTTTGACGACCTTTATAAGCAACTACAACAGCCCGCTATCTACACCGACGAAATTATTTTTTCATTAGTCGGTGTATATATCAGCCAAGAACAACCCAGCATTGTTGGGCTGACTGTTCCCTTCCCTGGCAATATGCTAGGGGCATTAAAAATAGCCCGGTGCTGTAAGCAAATCAACCCTAAAATCAAAATCATTTTAGGTGGCGGCTTTGTCAACACAGAACTACGCTCTCTAAAAGACCCGCGTATCTTTGAGTTTGTCGACTTCATCACTGTAGACGATGGTGAAAGACCGCTTTTAACCTTACTTGAGCATATTAATCATCAACGGCCTATTGAAGACTTATTTCGCACTTACCATGTGAAAGAGAATAAGGTTATCTACACTAACAACCCCACATTACACGACATTCCTCATAAAGACACAGGCACACCCAGTTATGAAGGGCTACCTTTAGATAGCTATTTATCACTCTGTGAAATGCTTAACCCCATGCACCGTATTTGGAGTGATGGTCGCTGGAACAAACTCACCATTGCCCATGGTTGTTATTGGTCACAATGTAGTTTTTGTGACATTAGCCTTAACTATATTGGTCAATATGACGATGCCGGCGCTGAAATTATTGTTAACCGCATTGAAACATTAATCGCAGAAACCGGCGAAACAGGCTTTCATTTTGTTGATGAAGCCGCGCCCCCCAAAGTTCTATTTGCCATGGCAGAAAAACTGATTGAACGAGATATTGTCATCAGCTGGTGGGGAAATATCCGTTTTGAAAAAACATTTAGCGCAGAAAAATGCCAACTATTAGCTGATTCAGGCTGTATTGCCATTAGTGGTGGACTCGAAGTTGCTTCAGATCGTTTACTCAAACTCATGAAGAAAGGTGTCACTGTTGAACAAGTAGCCCGCGTCACCAAAAATTTTGCCGATGCCGGCATTTTGGTACACGCTTATTTAATGTATGGATTTCCTAGTCAAACAGAACAAGAAACTGTCGATTCTTTAGAACGCGTTCGACAACTCATGCTTAACGGCTGTATAGACTCTGCCTATTGGCATCGTTTTGCAGCCACCATACACAGTCCGATAGGTTTGCACCCCGAACAATACCAGATAAAATTAATCCCTAATGGTGATATTCAGTTTGCAGAAAATGATATTGATTACCACGACCCCGTCAATACAAATCATGATATGTTAGGTGTAGGATTAAAAAAAGCCCTCTATAATTATATGCACGGCATGGGATTTGACTACCCCATGGATTTTTGGTTTGAACAAGCCGTCACCGAACCCAATATTCCAGCTAATTTTATTGAACAGGCACTCAATCAACAATGAACAATCAAGCATTTAAATTTGACCAAATTCATATAGAAGTTGCTCGCAATGCCTCTGATGACTTTAATCTGTTCCATGACAAACACAAATGGTTACAGATAAATCATAACCCCTTTAAAGGCCCTATTGTACTTGGTTATCAGCTAAATACATTAATTGAATACCAAATGCGCTTATATAGAAAGGCGCATCGTGAAAATCAAATTATTTCAGAAAATAATTTACGCTACAGTAATTATCAAATTACCTTTGTTAATGCCCTCAAGCCAGCAACGCCATTTCAGCTAGACATAAAAAAAACCTTAATAAAGACCATCCCTACTTTAACGCTGGGAAATCGTATTTCCGTAAAAGCAGAAGGCAAAACCATTTTATTGGGTTTTAAAAAAGAAACTCAAGGCCCTTTGTTCTTAGCTGATGTTAAATTTAACAAATTGCCAAACCTTAATGTTATCCCCGATAAAACCATTATCCCCGGC
>WTAG01000258.1 GCA_013139755.1 Methylomarinum sp.
CGCTGCTTATTATCTGATACAGATACGCATTGAATTTTTAGTGTCCCTACTTCGGTTTGAGTAACCGCTAACTGAACTGTTATTTCACCTTTATCTTCACCTTCAAATGCAACGGCTAAAGGCGGTAATGAATTAAATCTATCTTCAGTAATTTCCACAACTTCACCCGGCTGATACTTGGTATCGCCAGTGGAAGATGCCAAATGAAAGCGAACAGGTTGACCCACACGCAAAGCAAACTGCTGTTGTTTTAGCATCACTTCAACGCCTTCTTCACTACCTCTAGGTAACAAACAAACACCTTGTTGTTGGTCTTTTTTATCGCTATCAACCAATAAAAAATAACTCCGTGCAGAACCACCGCCAATTTTGAGTTTTTTATCTCGTCTAGCCATGGCGTAACTGACCGCGCCAAAGGCAACCGAGAGTTCTGGGTGTTGATTTTCTAATAATGTCGGCTGTTGATCACTCCATGAATTAATTAAATCCAAGGTTCTTGTAGTAATCGGTTGACTACGAAATACTCCGCCATTTAATAATAAAGCATCAGGCACTCGACCTTCATGTCCCAACGCATCGGCAGCAGCTTGACTGTGTAACTTTAAAAAAGCGGCAATATGCTTACTAATTGCAGGTTCAGCCGCATAAGGTAAACCAAATTCAACCACCCCACTACGCTTTCTGTCCGGTAACTCATCAAGCCCCGATAAAGGAAAAAAACCATCTAAAGCCATGGTTCTTACTTCGTCTTTAGTTAATGCTGCTGATCTTGATCCACCAATTAGTTTAGACCCACCACCTAACAGAGTCACATTGCTTTGCTCGGGTGCATCGTCTGCCAACAAGCGTTCTTTAGCAATTCGGCATTGTTCTAACAGTTGTGACAAATCAGCCGCCGATAGTTTTTTATCGCCGCCTGTGATTCGTTTTTCAGCTACATGTGCTAAGGCTAAATCGATGTTATCGCCACCCAGCATTAAGTGGTCTCCCACTCCGATACGGGTTAATTTAGGCTCATCATCCCCTTGTTGCTCAACCTTAATCAGCGTTAAATCCGTGGTTCCACCACCAACATCACAGACCAATAACAAACGGACATCTTTAAGCGCTTGTTTAATCGACCCGGTATTTCTGCGTAACCAGTCATAACAAACTGCCTGTGGCTCTTCCAGTAGGCGAATATCTTTTAGCCCTGCAATTTTTGCTGCTTCCAATGTTAATGATCGTGCCGCCTCATCAAATGAAGCCGGTACAGTAATCACCAACGTTTGTTTCTCTAAAGGGGCATCAGGAAATTGATATCCCCAAACAGTACGTACATGAGCTAAATAACTGGCACTAGCGTCTAAAGGCGATACTTTTTGAATTTCATCGGCGCTGCCCCAGGGTAAAATCTCCGCGGTATGATCAACCGAAGGATGAGATAACCAGCTTTTTGCACTGGTGACAAATCGACCTTGGGTTTTAGCACCCAGTTCACGCGCCGCTTCACCGATAACCGCTTTTCCTCCTGCTGGTGAAAAACTAATATCCGCTTCCGATAATTCCCCATCTGCAGGGTGGTAACGTACCGAAGGCAATAAGGAACGAGAGGCAACTTCCCCTGGTGCAATAAGCTGATCAATCTCAAAGATGTTGATTGATTGATTGGTTTTTGATTTATCGGCTTCTGTATAAGCAACCACGGTATGTGTTGTACCAAGGTCAATACCGACTAAATATTTTGCTGATTTATTTTTCAAAAGAAATTCCCTAGAGATAGGAAGTAGGATGGGCAAAGCGATAGCGTACCCATCAAAATAAACATGATGGGCACGAAAGAACCTTTGCCCATCCTACACTTATCAATGCTGTTTCGTGCATATTCCCTAATGTTATGTTCATCGCAAAATAAAGCCGACTAAAGCCCGCTTTATCTCAGAAAAAAAGTGATAGGAATTACTCTTCTCCAGCTCTCACATCAAATTCTATTTTCCAACGATGACCATCTTGCTGAGAAACCGCATGTAATTCCAGTGTACCGACTTCTGTAACTGCCGCACTTAAATGAACAGGAACCACTTCACCTGCATTACGCCCTTCTTCTGGTAAGGTAATTTCAATTTCATCCAGTTCTTCCAGCTCTTCATCTGTCCAATAATCCAAACGTGTTCCCACATTATCTTCTCGACGAATATTTGAGGCAAAGAATCTAAAGCGTACGGGCTCACCAATGACCAATCCAAATTCATCATCAGGTAGTTCTTCCTGAGTGCCTTCTTCCATACCGAAAGGAGCGATACACAAAGCTTCTATTTCAGGTGCCATTCCAGGAATTGCAGGCATTGCACTTTCTACACCGACATAATAAGAAGCCGCTGTTCCACCTTTAATTCTTACCCCTTTACCTTGACGTACTACACCGTAATAAGCCGCACCTTTAGCAACGGCTAAATCTAGATCAGCACCTTCTAATAATCTGGCTTCTGGTGCTTGTTCTGTCGTTAACCATGAATTTAAAACATTCAGCAATCGTTCCGACAACGCATCAGCTTTTAATACACCCCCATTAAACAAAACAGCGGTTGGATGTAGAAAGCTCGCATTTTCAGGCAGCTCGACATGCTCTAAATCATTAGTTGCCGCTAATTGTTTAGCCAAAAATCCTGCTAAATGGCGTGTAATACCGGCATCTTGTGCATAAGGCAAACCTTTGGTTCTTAAACCCGAACGTGGTCTGGAAACAGGTCTATCACTGGCTGAGACTTTAGGTAAAAAACCTTCAACCAAGACGCTATCTACTTCTTCACGAGTTAATTCTGTGCGTAAAGTGCCACCAATTAGCGATGAGCCACGACTAGGAACAACCAACGGCACATTATTGACAGATGAATCATTAAATATCTTTTCTTTAGCATCACGACAGGCATGAGTTAAGGCTTGGATTTGCCATGCTTCAAGACGACTACCCCCGTCTTTTTCCATTTTAGCTTTAACCGTATAAGCTAAAGCCAAATCCATATTATCACCACCTAATAAGATGTGATCCCCTACCGCAACACGGGTAAGCTCCAGATTCCCTTCTTGCTCGGTCACCGCGATTAATGATAAATCAGTTGTACCACCACCGACATCAATCACCAGAATGACATCACCAACACTGACATGATTACGCCAATCACCTAAGCTATTGTCAATCCAGCTATAAAGTGCCGATTGCGGTTCTTCTAATAACAGTGCTTGATTAAGTCCAATTGATCTTGCCGCTTCCGCTGTTAATTCTCTCGCTGCTGGGTCAAATGATGCAGGAACCGTAATAATCAAATCTTGATCGGCTAAAGCGGCGTTAGGATGCTGTTTATCCCAAGCATCTTTCATATGCGATAAATAAGACTTTGTTGCCTGAAAAGGTGACACTCTACCGACTTCTTCTGGTGCTTCAGACGGCAAGATGGGTTCTTTACAATCAACCCCTGCATGACACAACCAACTTTTAGCACTGGAGACTAAACGAATAGGTGTTTTACTGCCTAAGTTTCGGGCAATATCCCCGACCAAATAATCAGGTTTAGCAGTCCAAGGTAATGTCGTAGAGCCTTCTGAAATTTCAGCATCATGTGCTAAATACAAAAATGAAGGTAATTGTTGCTTATTTTCAACTACACCAAGCGAGGTTAGCTGAGGAATTGCCATCACTTCTTGAGTAAGCTCCTCGTCATCTTCACTCAAATCGATATAAGATAAAACACAGTGTGTTGTACCTAAATCGATACCAACAGAGTATTTTGTACCCAGAGATTCAGTTGTTTGAATTTCAGAAGCATCAGAATTTTGACTATCCATTTTGTCATCTAAATTTTCAGAATGCTCATGATCATTTCCCTGCTCCTCTTCATGCTTAGCAGCATCAGAGTTGTTTTGATTCACATGACCAAACAAACCATTCATAATTCGACCTCGGCAGCGGCCACAATCTTAGCATTGTGCCCCTTAGTCAACTTAGGTAAACGAACATCAGTCACCTGCCAACCTTTATGAATTAGGGTACCTGTAAAAGGAGCTTCTCCCACGATATTACCTGTTAAACGCACCTCAGATGCATCAAAGCCTTTTGCTAAAGTGACTTTACTGCCTTCTTGATCGGTACGCACCGAGCTTAAAGTAAAATATTCATTAACAGCTTTATTACAACCTTCGTGTACAACACGCGCTGCAACACCAATATCTGCATCACTGTAAGCTGTAATATCTTCTTTAATAAAATCGATAAAACGCGCCTCTTTTTGTAGCAAACCTAATAATTGTAGAGCTGCATCTGGGGTAGACTCTTTTAAAATAACGGGCTCTGGAGCCGGTGCCTGGACAATCTTTTCAACTTCAACAATTTTTTCTACAATCTTAACTTCAGGCTCTAGTGCTTTTTCCTGCACTGGTTCTGCAACCACTTGTTTTGCTCTTCTAGCCATACCGATGACCATAGATAACAAAACGATAATTAACATTAATGCTAAAGCCAATACGGCCGCAATTAAGGAAACATGCCACAAATCAAGTGTTGTGGGCACTAAAGATAAATCTATTGTGTAATTAGTATTCATATTTTTATTGTTTTAAACATCAGTACCTTGGGTACCTTTAAGTAGGATTAGCTTTGATAATGTGACCTTTATAACTGACTCGCATCATCTTAAAAGCATGCGCCAAATAAACTTTACACCCATCAAATTGGAAATGGGACTTTAATCCCGCCTAGGTTAAGCTAAAGTCTCATTCCAAGTTGCCCAAATTATTTTATACCTGTTCTTTACCCTGTAAATTATTGTCCCGCTTTACGAGCCGCTTCTGCAAACATCAGTTGTTTTAAAACACGTCGGGTAATGTCAATACGCATCTTTTTTAGATGACGGTCTGCAATAACTCCTGGCACTTTGGCATCAAGATAAACCTGACGCATTTCTGACAATGTTTTCTCACATTGTTTAATAATGGCATCAGTTGAATTACGTGAATCAATATTTGCATAACCCTTTTTTTGCATTTCATCAGTCACACATTTTTTATACTTAAACTGAGCTTGCTGAATATTCTTGATGACTGTTTCTGTTAATGAGGTGGCATGCCACTCATTCTTTGCATCATCGGCATAACTAAGACTTGATGCGGCTAATAATGCTAAAAATAAAACGTGTTTCATAATACTGTCCATACAGGTTAAATTTTGATAGTCATGATTTTACGCGAACTATCATAGGATTTCTAAAAATATGGGGGATAATTCACAGTTTTCAACTTATCCCATGCTTATGGGACATAAAAATCTTCCTTAACGCTCTCTACGCTTATAAACAACCATCATAGACAGTCCGCGCGCCAACATAAAAACAGTCATAGCCAACCATAAGCCATGATTCCCCATATACCGAGTAAAATACCAAACAGGTAAAAACACAACAAACAAAGAAAACAACATGGTATTTCGCATTGCTTTAGTCATCATTGCACCAATAAATATGCCATCAAAAAGATAACTAGCAAACGATACTAATGGCATAGCAATCAACCAGGGTAAATACTCATAAGCCATTTCCCTCACTTCATCCAATCCCGTTAATAGCGCTATTGTCTGTTGCCCTAAACTCAAATAAAACACAACAAACACTATTGCAACAGCACAAGACCAAAAGCCTGCGGTTAAAACAGCTTGTCGATACATTACCCTGTTTTTAGCACCTACGGCTTTACCGACCAATGCTTCCGCAGCATGTGCAAAGCCATCTAAAGCATAAGCCATAAAACTTTGAAAATTGAGTAACACTGCATTAACCGCTAACACCAGATCACCCATCCTTGCACTTTGTACGGTAAAAAAAGCAAAGGTAAAAATCAAACACCATGTTCTGACAAAAATATGGCTATTAATTAATAGCATCGCTTTAAATTTACTGGCATTTATCCATTGTTTGCTTAGCCATAACGATGAGTTCTTTCGCATCATTCTAATCGCAATCAACAAAGCCACTGTAAACCCAACATACTCAGCAATCACAGACGCTAAAGCCACCCCTTGCAACTGCATATTAAATTGATACACAAACAGTACATCTAAAACAATATTAGTGATATTAGTAACTAACACCACTAATAGCGGAACCCTCACATTTAGCTGACCTAAAAACCAACCCAACAAGGCATACAAACTAAGTGTTGCCGGTGCACTCCAAATTCTTATCTCAAAGTAACGTAATGCCAGTTCCTCAACCCCTGCGCTACTTTTCAGCCAATAAAAACTTATCTGCTCTATCGTTTGCTTGAATAGAAATATAAAACAAGAAATAATTAAAACCAACAGTAATGCACGCATTAACACCGCATTCACTTCGGTTTTATTATCTTCCCCAAATGCTTGCGCTGTCAGCCCTGTGGTTCCCATACGCAAGAAACCAAATCCCCAAAATATAAAACTAAAAACCACCCCACCCAGAGCAACCGCCGCTAAAAACTGCTCAGAATCTAAATGACCTAACACTGCCGTATCAACCAACCCCAGTAATGGCGTGGAAATATTGCTTAAGATCATAGGTAGCGCCAAAGCTAAAACCTGGCGATGATTGAATCGTTTATTTATCAAGACAAGTGACTGCTTATAAGAGAAAATAGCAGCAGTTTAAGATATTATTAGAAAGTTATGTATAAATATGACGGTTTGCTTGTCCATCAAACCCACGACGAAGAAGGCTCCATAGAAGTTATTGATACAAAAGGGGTAAGAGCGCTACATTTTGGCTCACATTCAAGACAAAGCAGCATGCTGTTAGAAGATCCAAACCAGTTAAATTCGCTCTATACTCAGGCAATGATGGGCTTATTGCTATTTAATGATTCCCACAAAGACATTTTAATGATTGGTTTAGGTGGCGGCGCCATTACCAAGTATTTATTACATCAATTCACTGAATGCCAGATTAAAGTTATTGAATACCGCAACAACGTATTAAAAGTGGCTCGCAGTCACTTTGAGCTCCCGCGTGACCCTCGTTTAAAAGTAAAAATAGGCTGTGGTGGTGAATATGTATCCACTCAAAGCAAACTCACAGAAGAAAAACATGATCTTATAGTGATAGATGCTTACGATCATGCTGGCATGGCGCTTGAAGTCAGCAGTGAAAATTTTTTTGATAGCTGTAGAACCTTGTTAAAAGATGATGGTCTATTAGTCATTAATTTATGGGGAACCAATAAAGAATTATTTCAGCAAGTAGCCTGGAATATGGGCCGCGTCTTTGAATGGAAAATATTATTTTTGCCCGTTCGTAAACGTGGCAACATTATCGGCTTTGCTTTTAGAGAAAATGCCCCCAAATATACAATGAAACAACTCAGAGAAAAAGCAAAACAGTTGGAACAACAATACCAGATAGACTTCCCTATCTTCGTTAACGATTTAAAACGTAACAATTCCTCAGTATTAGATAAAGTAATCAAAAAATGACCCAAACTGCACCAAACATATTCGGCTATAAAAAATTCTGGGCGCAACGCTTTGGAATAGCTAACGAACTCCCTATGACCAGGGATGAAATGGACAATTTAGGATGGGATTCTTGCGATATTATTCTAGTCACAGGTGATGCTTATGTTGATCACCCCAGCTTTGGCATGGCCGTAATCGGGCGAACTTTAGAAGCCCAAGGTTTTAGAGTGGGTATTATTTCCCAACCTGATTGGAAACATGCGGAAGATTTTAGAACACTAGGCCGACCTAATTTATTCTTTGGTGTAACGGGTGGCAACATGGATTCCATGGTCAATCGCTACACCTCTGACAAAAAAATACGCTCCAATGATGCCTACACAGCCAATGGCGACGGTGGAAAACGTCCTGATCGTGCGGTTAATGTGTATTCTCATCGCTGTAGAGAAGCTTATAAAAATGTCCCCATCATCATTGGCGGCATAGAAGCCAGCTTAAGACGTATGGCTCACTATGATTACTGGTCTGACAAAGTGCGTAAATCTGTATTGATGGATGCTAAAGCCGATCTATTAGTTTACGGCAACGCAGAAAGACAAATTGTTGAAATTGCACATCGTTTGGCCAATGGTGAAGCGGTTACCGATTTAAAAGGTATTCGTGGCACGGTGCATTACGTTAAGCAAATTCCCGGTGACTGGACAGAAAAAGACTCCAC
>WTAG01000050.1 GCA_013139755.1 Methylomarinum sp.
AAAATATTAGAGCAATATGAAGAGAAACAAGGTTTAGCCGCAATAGCAGGAAAATGGCAAGGGTTTGAAGAAGTCGCTGATGCGATGGGTGAAATAGAAACTTTACGTCAAAGTGGTGGGAAAGGTCGAGATGTTTCTCTTTGATACTGACACTATTACTAATATTGTTAAGCCTCGGCCATCACAAAATCTGTTAGCAAAATTAGCAAACGTATCTAAAGATCAGCAGTATATTTCAACTATCACGATTTCTGAGATTGTCTATGGCGCAGAAAAAAGCCAACGACCTGAATATCACTTAAAAAATTTAGAAACCATTTTATTGCCCGCAGTAAATATTGTAGGCTTTGATACTAAAGCAGCTTATGTTTGTGGGCGAATTCGTGCTGAACTTGAGAAACGTGGTACACCGCTAGATTTAGCTGACCTGGAAATTGCATCTATTGCAATTGCCAATAATTTAACCCTAATCACTAATAATGTACGTCATTTTAAACGCGTACCCTTGCTTCGATTTGAGAACTGGTTGTAATTAATACATAGGATTGTAAATAGCATTAATCAAGATGTAGTTATGGGGTCGGTGCAAGAAGTAATTGAAAAATAAATAATAAAATAACTCGGTTTAGAGTTTTTAGAGATTATGCAGCTAAGGGATATTTTTCTGCATATCAATTAAACAAACTACGGATGATAAATAGAAAGTGGATACATCCATTATATTGAAAAACAATATATCATCCTTATGAGACTATAATATAACAACAGTCATGATTTAACTGAAAGGAAAGAAAGTTAGTGCTATCCATCCCCAGTCGTTTAAAAGAATTACTAGAAAAAGACCCCAGATTAAATGGTTTTGTATCATCAAGTATAGCTAATCTATCTCCTTGGGTAGAAGATAATAAAACTGTCTTCTTCCCTGAATATACTGACCATGGGCTTAAGCATTTACAAGAGGTGTTACTCTCAGCGGATAGTATTATTTCAAATGAAAGCTGGCCTAATTTAACACCCGAAGATTCAGCAGGAATGATTACGGCTGTTTTATTGCATGATTGTGCAATGCATCTTTCAGAAGATGGCTTTTATACTCTAATCAATGACCAATTCCCTGAAATTCAATCTCGATATGTAAAAAAAGAAATTAAATGGGGGCTTTTATGGCAAGAGTTTATGTCAGAAGCAAAAAGATTTGATGGTAAGAAGTTAAAATCATTTTTTAATGACAAAAGACCTGTAAAAAACATACCAGACAATACGATTGACCTGACTAATAGAGATAAATTGTTAATTGGTGAGTTCTTAAGGCGACATCATGCACGGCTCGCTCATGAAATTGCTTTTAATGGAGTGCCTGGATGTGATGGTAAAACTATTAAGTTGGGAGACATAGATAACAAGTATCTTGATTTATGGGGCTTCATTGCAAAAAGCCATAATATGAGCTTAAGATCTGCTGTAGATAAGTTGGAACTAAATAAAAAACGCGTTCACCATAATACGCATACACCATTTATTATGTTAGTTCTTCGTATTGCAGATTATATTCAAATACATTCCGAAAGAGCTCCCAATCAATTACTTAATGTGAAAGCATTGATAAGCCCCATATCGCAAGGTGAATGGAAAAAACATCACTCAATTGTTGAAATTCATCAAGAACATGATGACCCCGAGGCATTATTTATTGATGCAGAACCCGAAGATGCATTAACTTTTAGATCTCTTTGTTTTTTGTTTAAAGATATACAAAAAGAACTGGATTTATCATGGTCAGTATTGGGTGAAGTTTATGGCAGATTTACACCGTTAGATAAGTTAGGCATTACCATCAGGCGAATAAGATCAACGCTTGATGATCTTGATGAATTTTTAGAAACTAAACAACCGCAATATATTCCTAAAGTCCTTAAGTTTCAAACAGCAGATACAGAAATGATGGAGCTAATGATAGCACCATTATATGGGGATAAACCTGAAATAGGCATTCGTGAATTAATGCAAAATGCTGTAGATGCATGCCTTGAATTAAATGATTATGTCGAAAAACAAGCGATTAACTTCAACAAAGTGAGTGACGAAGATGTTGTTATAACCGTTGTTGATAAAGGGAACGATGGCGGTGAGGTAATCGTAGAAGATTACGGTATTGGAATGACTTTAGATATAGTAGAAAACTATTTTTTAAATATAGGCGCGTCATTCCGAAAAAGCGATAGCTGGAAAAAAGAACATGAAACCGATGGGCATTCTGATGTATATAGGACAGGACGATTTGGAATTGGTTTGCTGGCTGCTTACCTTTTAGGGAATAAAATCAGTGTTGAAACTAGGCACGTTAATGAAGAGCAAGGACTAAAGTTTAGTTGTGAAAAAGGCAGTGACTCAATTACTGTTTCTCATATTGACATTCATGTAGGTACGAAAATTGTAATTGAAATTAATAAATCTGTAAAAAACATACTCGTAGATAAGCATTATAACTGGGATTGGTTTGCACTTGATACGCCAAAAGTAAAAAGAAAAGTAGTATCTAGAGGGCTAGAAAAAGAAATGGAGCAGTCTAGATTGGTTCCAAATAGTAGCTCTTCATTAGGTGAAGAATGGTATAGCATTGAAACAACAGAGTATGATAATGTCTTTTGGTCTTTTTTACCCGTTGGCTATAAATCTACTTATAGACGTGATTTTCCAAGTCTAATTTGTAATGGTATTAATGTTACTGATTATTTACAGTTAGATGATTTTGAAATATCAAAGGAACTTAGTTTTATTGCTGTTAAAGTCCCATCTATTGTTGTTTTTGATCAAGATGGTAAGTTTCCTATAAGTTTACAACGAAATAGTCTTATTGGAACTTCATTGTCATTTAAAAAACCATTAACTACTGCTCTGTCTTACTATATTGCAATTGCGATTCAATCCTATTGTCAGAAGTATAGTTCTACAATTTCGGAGTCATCAGTTAAATATATAAAAAACATTTCAATAAATGGCCTTACATTAGATGCATCCTTAGTTAGATTTGGACGTTTTATAATGCGCTTTAATGGCATACTACCTATGGACTTTGATCTTCTTTCTATAGAAAAACCGAATACTTTATATATGGAAATAGGGGAATGTACGGAAGGAACTCTTAACTCGGATGAGTTTAGAAAAGTATGTTCCAATTATGTTGTTAATGAACAGATTTTACAAACTAAAAAAAAGAAAGCAGATTGGATTAGTAATTTTTTTCAAAGTAGGACTGGGGGAAAAACCTCAAAGCAAGGTATTTCATTGCTTCCTATAGTAGGTAGAAGAATTCTAATGAAAAAGTCAGAAATCTCAAGTGATAGTCAGATGTCTAGGTTTTGCGATGGTAAGCAACAAGCTGAATGGGAAAATGATAAATGGACTATGCTAACGTTAGATAAGGCTCCTGTTTTTGAAGGAGATATTGAACAATTATGCAAAGAACTCGATGATTCTCACTCTTATGGCTTCTATGTGTATTATTTAGACTGGAGCAAAACAAAGGTTAAAGATAAATCAGATATGTCTCCCTTTGCAAAAGCATGGCTAGATATTAACGATGGACAAGCTGTATTAACTAAAAAAAACAAAGAACCTGAAAAATAGGTGATGAAATGATAAGCACAGAAGATTTAAAACAAGAAATAGAACAACTGGATGACAATTGTTTGGAGTTAGTGTATCGCTTATTACAACAGTTTCCTCATAAACAAAATAAACAATCGAAAATAAACCCATTGGACTTTTCGCGTCCTATTGAGTCTATAGGGACTAATGGTGATAGCCACTTGGCATATCAAAATGTTGAAAATGCAGCTGAATACGGTAAACAATTAAGAGTATCTGCATGGAATAGACACAATCAAAATGACTGTTTTTTTGCTTTGTAACACTGTTTTTATGTGGCTATTTAATCATTAGTTAATAACATCAGATAATCATAACGGGAAGCTTGATTATCAGCTATTGTATACAATTATATTTAATAAAATGAGAGAGGCATTATGACAACAATAGAATTAGATGACCTGTTGATTAATAAAGTCATAGAAATTGGTCATTATCAAAACGCACAAAAAGCAATCAATACTATTTTATCTGATTACATACAAACTCATCAGAAGCAAAACACCCCCTTTGATAAACTATGTCTTGAGCTTGATATAGATGATGAAGAAATTGATAGTTTATTTACCCGTGATAAAGACATGGGTAGAACACTGGATTTATGAGTTATCTAATTGATACATGCGTTATTTCAGAGTTTGTTAAAAGAAAACCTAATATTCACGTTAGAAACTGGTTTAACAAACAACAAGAAACACACATATTTATAAGTACTATTAGCATTGCTGAAATTAAAAAAGGGATTTATAAAATAAAACCTTCACAGCCAGAAAGAGCATTGAAATTACAAAACTGGCTCGATAGGCTCGAATTGAGTTTTTCTCAACGAATTTTACCAATTAATGATGATGTTTTAGAGCAGTGGGCACAATTTTCTGCATCAATGGAAAGACAGGGGAATACTCTAGCAGTAATGGATAGTTTAATTGCAGCAACTGCACATCACTATGATTTGACCATTGCAACGCGCAATGTAAATGATTTCAATGTTCTTCCTCTTAAAATAATTAATCCATTTGAAATAGCTTTGTAATCAAGATAATTTAAACCTAGGTGTGAACGGTAATCCCGATGTTTTTTACCTCACTCAACTACTGTGAGATAGAAAAAAGTATCGTGGAAAACTAAACCTGCCCCCTATATCAGAATAGTTTTATAGTTTTCATGGCTTGTCGTTCAAGCGGTCAAATCACTTAACTCGTGCTTACCAGCCTATAGGAAAGCCAGTGAATATAAGAGAATCAGTAGAAAATGATAAAAAGGCTATCAGAAAGGTTCATCTAAATGCGTTTGGTCAATCCGAGGGAGAAACAGTCTCTCAACTTGCTATTGATCTTTTAGAGGACAAAACAGCACAGCCAATTCTTTCTCTAGTAGCAGAACAGGATAACGAGATTATTGGCAACGTTATTTTTAGTTCCGTAAGTATTGAAGGAGCAGAGAATGTTTCAGCTTATATTTTGGCTCCCTTAGCTGTTTCAAAGTTTGAGCAAAATAAAGGGGTAGGAACACAGCTAATTAATAAGGGTCTTGAAACTTTAAAAGAGCGTGGTGCAGAGATAGTGCTTGTCTATGGTGATCCAAATTATTATATGCGTACTGGCTTCAAGGCAGGGCACAAGCTTACCCCACCTTATAGGTTGCAATATCCTGTAGAAGCCTGGATGGCTCAGGAAATAGTAGAAGGTATCCTTTCTAAAACGCAGGGTGCTGTTCAATGTGCCAAGTCATTAAGTTCACCAGAGTACTGGTAACAATTGTGAAAAATACTTAGTCTTAATTAGCCAGTTGTTTTAATTTATCTATTTCAGTTAGAAACAAGGTTTCATCATTATAAACTTGCGCAAGTACACAAATACCTTGTCCTCGGCTAAAGAGTTCTAGCGCTTTATCATT
>WTAG01000340.1 GCA_013139755.1 Methylomarinum sp.
AAAATTAGCCATTATTGCTTGTGTTAGAAAGATGATTGTTACCTTAAATTCTATGCTGCGAGACGGCGTCAAATGGGAGCTTGATTATGCTAAATAATCACTTCTTGACACCATAGTCACTTGTTATACATTTTTTATTTATGCCACTGCTTTAAGTGTTATTTTCAAGCCTTTCATTACTCTTTGAACTGTATCCCAACGTGGCTGAGTTTCTCCAGATAAAGCCTTATATAAACTCTCTCTATTTAACCCCGTTATTTTTGCTAAATTTGTCATTCCTTTTGCTTTAGCAATATGTCCAAGTGCAACTAAAAAAACACTAGGATCATCATCTGAATAGGCATCATTAAGATAACTTATAACTTCTTCTTCATTTTGAAAGAACTCAACTGGATTATATGCTTTTAATTCAATAGCCATTATGATTCCTCAATTAATATTGCCAATTTCTTAGCTTGCTCTATATCTTCTTGCTGACTAGATTTATCTCCACCACAAAGTAGGACAACTAGCTCATTATTTCGGATTACAAAATAAACACGATACCCTTTCCCTACAAAAATACGCATTTCGCTAACACCTTGACCAACAGGATTTATATCACCTAAATTTCCAAGTATCGCTCTATCCATACGCATAGCAATAGCTTTAACAGCTTGACGATCCTTTAACTTCTTCATCCATTTGGTGAAAATAGACGTAGTGACAATTTCGTATTTCATAGTATTTATTGTAGTCAACTAACTACAATAAATAAAGCTAAATTTCATGAATGTATAACGCAAAGTTCACCAGCTTGTCTGGTGGAACTTTTAGTTATAAAAACTTGCGGTAAACATCGTGCTTGCTTTCCTACTCAAAACTTAAAATACTGTTAAAGGTTCGTCAAATAATTTAGTTCTACCATAACTAAATTTCTCCAGCTTGTTCAAGAATTGTTTTGTAAACTCTCTGTGAATACCATCTACCTTTAATTATCATCTCATCAAGTAACGGCTTTAATGCGGGAATAAGTCCTTTTTCTTTTGCTCTCAGCAATATTGATAATGTTCTGACAACATTCAATTCGCTTGATTTAGCAATCTTATAAGCTATATTCTCATCAATAATAACAAAATCAGCGTCTATTTCTTTTGCCAGAATAATGGTTTCTGTTTCTCCTAAATCTAGCTGACTTAGCAAAAAATCACGATAGGCTATTCCTTTGATACTCTGTACTTTAATGTAATCATTGTCAATTTCACTATATCCATAACCTTGTTTGGCTTTTATTTCGTTATAAACAGCATCGGCAATTATAATTTCTCCAAAAACATCTTTAAGAAGTTCAAGTTTACCAATGGATGCTAATGAAATTAGCGGTGTAGTATTTGCTACAATTTTCATGGAAGTTGTTTACTAGCACTAAAAATTTCATCAATTTCATCATCGTTATAATCAAAAATAGCTTCACCCTCTGTTTTTAATTTAAAAATAAAATCAATTTTATTGTAGCCTGCTAATTCAGCAGCTTTACCTAATGATAGTTTTCTACGTTTATAAAGCATTAGAGCCGATAGATATAAAAGCTCTTGGGAAAATTCATCTGTTGATTCCTTCAATGAAAACAAGATGCTTTCTTTTACAGGAATCGATAGATTAATGGTTTTATCTAGCATGATGATAACCTTTTAAGTATTAGCAATAAATGACTATTAATATTCAGTAATTGATTCTATAGCTACTGACATAACACCTTATTGAATATTCTGTTTCCGCCAATTATCAATAGCTGTGGTAAGTCTATCTGCTTCGACATCACCTTGCCACTCTTTCCAGAACTCAATTGTACCGCTATTGGGTTCATTTTTAGGCTTATCAATGCGTATCCTACTTGGCAGTAAACTAGCATCACCCACCACTAAAGCTTCACCTGTATCAAGAGTTGGTAATATTTCACTAAAACCACCCAAACTATCAGGTAGTAATTTCTTAATAACGGCTTGATCATCTGCGTTTGTAAGCCGCATAGAAACAAAATTACTGCACTGACTTAAAATGGTTTTATTTACCTCGGAAGGTCGTTGGCTAACAACAATTAAACTAACTCCATATTTACGTCCTTCTTTAGCAATCCTTTCAAAGATTTTAATTGAGATGTCATCAGACCCATCTGCTAAGTTACGGTTAGGAATATATAAATGAGCTTCATCGCACATTAGGGCTACGGGATGCCTTAATTCAGAAGGTGTCCATTGTTGAATAGAAAATGCCAAACGAGCTACAAGAGAGACAATTAAAGGTAGAACATCCGAAGGAACTTCAGAGAAATTAATAATTTTTACTCCACCTGTCCCTTTTTCTTCAGTACTTCCAAGTAAAGCATCAGCAAGCCTATTTAACCAATCGAACTCAAGAACATCATCGCCCCCTTGGAATAGGAATCCCAACCTTCTATCAGAAATTTTATTTTCAAGACGGGAAATCATTCTTGCTAATTTACCAAAAAACTCTCCTTGTTTCTCGGATCCAGCTCTTGCTCCTGGAACCATTTCAGCGTTTATAGCATTGAAACGTGCTAGTAGTTCATTTATATCAAAAGGAACGGGGCTATCAACCGTAAAATTATCTAGAATATCTTGATAACCACCAGTTTTTAAGTAATTTGTTTTTGCTGTATTTACTTCTCTTGCCATGATCATCGCTTGATTAGGTGCATTTTGATCACTTCTATCAACAAATAATGATACTAGAGCTTCATAAGATAAAAGCCAATAAGGTAAGTAAATTGCACCATCCGCAAGTGTTTTTCCAGAGTCGATATCTCCCGGCCCAGCAACTTTATAATGACTGATGCCATTTCCTTGCAAAGGAGAGTATTCACCATGCAAATCAAATATTATGGCATTAGCATTTTTTAAATCAGCCACTTGCTCAATAATTTTAGCAGTTGTCCATGATTTTCCTGCTCCTGTACTACCACCAATAAAGGCATGTCGTTGAAAAAATTTATTTCCGTTCAAATATGCTACAGCGTGTTCATCTAACGTATATTTCCCTAGAGTTAGCGCATTCCCTTCATTTTCAGCTTGAGAGATTACTCTCATAAAAGCTGTTAAATATTCACCTTCTAAAGAGAAGCAATTAGCATCTATTTCAGGTACGCTTTCCAGTGTTCTTCTAAAAATATTTCGACTTAACCCGTCAGCATCAAGTAATGAGCCAATCAAAGAAACTTTACACAAGTTTTGTTCATCTGGCAGAGGGTCTTCACCTTCTACTTGTATTACAGCTAACTTTTTACGTGTTACCTGACTTATCAAACCTATTAAATGTTGTCCAGGTTTACTACTTTGCAAGACTGCAAGTCGATTAACTTGTAATCGCTTCAATTTTTCAGTGTCTTCCACAGTAATCACTACTGTAGCAGTGTCAACAGAAGCAACTTTTCCTAAAGCATCTTCATCACTGTAATCAAATATAGTCATCTCAATTCCTACATAATTAAATTTAAAAATCCATCTAAAGACCAGTAATTACCATTTAGATATATGGGGTCGGCATGTAATGAACTATATATTATTGATTTATTATCATTATCACCAACTTCAATTGCTAAGTAATTTTTTATATCACCCTCAAAAAGGAAATTTTTTGCTGAATCTGACAACTTGTGAGTAACAACCATTACTTTAGCATCTTCTTTTGCACAGCGATTTACCAACTTTTCTTGGATATGCTCGTCATTAAAACCGAAGCCAACACATAAATACGATGTCGCTGCATCAATAACATCATCAGACTCATGAATCACTGTTTTATATGGTTCTCTGTGTGTGTTTCTGTATTTTTCTATGCCAGGGGTAACAATTAGAGGTTTTAGTCCGCCAGGTATTTTTTCAACATTACCAAGTGCAGAAATTATACCTTTTTTATTGACGAACCAATCTAGTGAGCCATGCACTTTCCATATATTAACTTGCCTAGCACACTTCAAATAATCTTTACCTATATGGTGTTTTCTATATCCATGCGAAAAACCGCTGTAGTGATGTAAATTCTCTTGCTCACAAGCATATTCAGCTAATCGATCATAATTAGGGGATATTATATTTAGCTCATTTCGAGTACTCCTGAACATGTGCTTTAACAGTTTTCCTAAGGCAAACAAATCTGGCTCTTTGAGTGACTGTTCAAAAACTGCCAAGTCTTGAGGAACTAATAAATTCCACGTGGACATTAGAACCCTCTCTGTTAACACTGAAGATAAGGATACTTGATGAAGAGCATTCTCAAGATCTACTTTACTCTCTAATAGGTCAGAGAATTGGTTCCATAAGTCTTGTTCTTGTGGAGAAAGGTCAGTTGGAGATATATTCTTAATCAGGTGCTGCGACAAATCCCACATACCCGACATATTAAATGCCGCAGAAGCACCACTTCCAAGAATGATTACTGGAGTTTCTTTATAATAATCCTGTGCTTGTTTTGATATTTGTTCTAAGTTTTCCTCAGCCATTTAAACCCCTTTGTCTTCCATTTTAGATTACTTTGAAAATTGGTGTTTCTCGCTATGCTGAAAATTAGTGTAACTTTTTTCTTTACTCTCCTCTTAATCCCGAGGCAGTCATCAGTGCTTTCGTTCTCCGCACTCAACTTTGCAAACAATAGAACTCAGCTCTGGCTCTTTCTGCTCTTCTTAATTTCTACTGCAGACTTTGAAAAATCGACATCCTATATTTCCACCTCAGTTTCTTCTGTTATCTTGATCTTCGCTTTTTCAATGGCACTATAGTCGTCCACGCTTCCTTTTCTGCAATCAGTTTGGGAGTCATCAGAATTTTGCTTTTGCTCTTTCCAAATCCCTTGGCATACT
>WTAG01000614.1 GCA_013139755.1 Methylomarinum sp.
AAGAAACAAATAATCTTTCCTGTCATTTTATTAAGCATTCTGATTTCTGGCTTTACCACGTTTAAATATCAAGGAATGGATGCTCCTGAGCTTTCGGACAGTTCAGCTGAAAATAGAGAACTGGCATTTGATATAAATTATGGGCAAGTTAATTACGTACAAGCACTTCAAAAATCAGAATTTGAGAAATATTTTAAGGAAGAGTTGCTTAACTCTGGATTTGGCGGGGCGATAAATGGTAAATCAATTGCAAGGTTTTCTGTGGATGTGACTTTAAATCATGATGCGAATCAAGATTGGCTCTCATTTTTTCTGTACATGGTGACTTTAACTGCATATCCAGCTGAAAGTAACCATATTGTTTCTTTTGATGTTGATTATTATAAAGGTGAGGAAAAAGTACGCACAGCTAATTATCAAAGTAATTACGTACAGTATGTATCGGTTTATTTTCCTACCGCTTTATTTATGGGAGATTCTGCTGGTGATTATCAACGAAAATTAGCTGCTGATTTAGCTGAAAATATAGCTCGGGATTTTCCAGCGGGAACTGAATTTTAAATTTTTGCAAGGGACTGGTTTAATACCTGTCGTTACAGAGTAACGACAGGTACATTAGTATAATTAAAACTGCGACAAAATCTGCCCTTGAATTTTCTCAGCTATTTCCTTACGGTTCTCAGCGTCACGAATAGGGCGACCGACCACAATATAGTCAGCACCATTTTGGAAGGCTTGCTCAACACTAACAACCCGTTTTTGGTCATCATCAACACGGTTGTCAACGGGACGTATTCCCGGTGTGATCACTAATAAGCGATGATCTAATTCTTTGCGTAACATGGCAACTTCAAGTCCTGAAGAAACAATGCCATCACAGCCGATCTGTAAGGCACGTTTGGCGCGTGATAATACTAAATCACGCACATCACATTTGAAGCCTAAGTCATCTAAATCACCGCGATCAAGACTAGTTAATGCAGTCACAGCCAATACTTTTAAATCACCTTTATTTGCTGCGGCAGCTTCCATAATAGCGTCGTTGCCATGAATAGTCGCCAAGTCTACACCTTTGCTACTCAATGCTTTAATGGCACGTCCTACCGTTGCTGAAATGTCAAAAAACTTTAAATCAACAAATACTTTTTTATCGCGTTCTTTTAGCCATTCTATAAAGGCGAAATAATCACCTGACATAAATAATTCCATGCCGACTTTATAGAAAATAACAGAATCCCCCAGCTCTTCAACTAAGGCTTGAGCTTCAGGAATGCTGGGCACATCCAGTGCCATGATTAATCTTTCGCGAACAGGGATAGGTTTAGTTGATATAAACGATTCAATCATGAAGTAAGTATCCGAATGAGGTGATGAATATGGTTTTTTTAATTTCTACGCAGGACGTAAAAATTAAGGGCTCATATTACCAGAACTATCCATCAGTGAGTGCTAAAATACGCAATTATCATATTAAAGGATAAAGATGATTTTAACACTGATACAAATGATGCTAATAATAGCCTGTGGTGCAGGTTGGCGTATCCTTAGCCCTGGAGGTTTAAAGGCTGAGCAAACACGCCTGGTTTTAACCACAGTGGTTTATTATGTTTTTCTTCCCGCGTTAATATTGGATGTTTTATGGCGTGCGGAGTTAGGCATACAATCTTTAGCATTTTCTTTGTTAGGTGTTTCTAGCATGTTAGCCACATTAATGATTGTTTGGCTTGTGACCAAATTGTTAAAAATTGGACGGCCACAAACGGGAGCTATTTTGTTGGTAACGGCATTTCCTAATGTGACTTATTTAGGCTTGCCTGTGTTGGAGCAGGCATTTGGCAGTTGGGCAAAATCGGTTGCGATACAAATGGATTTGTTTGCCTTTTCACCATTACTTTTTACGGTTGGTGTTTTAATTGCACGGTATTACGGCGAAGATAGTGGTAAGCATAAGGCTCTGTTAAGTTTTTTGAATACACCGCCGTTTTGGGCGGCATTTATGGCGGTTATTTTAAATATTAATCATGTTGCCGAACCTTTGTGGTTGGTAGGTGTGTTAAAACAGCTATCTGCCGCAGTCGTGCCATTAATGTTATTTTCTTTAGGCTTAGCATTAAACTGGGATGCGATTCGTATAAAAAACATACCTTATATTATTCCCGTTACAGTAATTAAATTATTATTGATGCCTTTTTTGGCAATTGAAATCGTGAGTTATTTGACTTTAGATGATCAAAATAAAGCTGCGGCTGTATTAGATTTAGCAATGCCTAGTATGGTATTGGGTATTGTGTTTTGTGATCGATATAAGTTAGATAGCGGCTTGTATGCGATGGCCGTTGCGGTGACTACGCTATTAAGTATGTTTACACTGCCTTTTTGGTATAGCATGTTATGAATCACCCTATTGCAGAGATATTCTCTCAAGGCGAAGAAGTTATTAGTGGCCAAGTAGCTGATACTAATGCCGCTTGGTTATCTCAGAACCTCGTCGATATGGGTTTTGTTATTGGTCGACATACCGCCGTGGGTGATCAATTGCAGGATTTAATCACGTTGTTAAACGAAATATCACAACGTGCTGATATTTGTATTTGTACCGGTGGATTAGGGCCAACGATTGATGATTTAACGGCAGAAGCAGTCGCACAGGCTTTTAACTGTCCTTTACAGTTAGATCCTGTGGCATTGGCACAGATAGAAGCGCATTTTGTCCGGCGAAAACGTACGATGGCTGATACTAATCGTAAACAAGCCTTTTTTCCGCAAGGATCGACTCGTATTGATAACGCTTGGGGAACTGCACCGGGTTTTGCTTTAAAGCATGATCGTTGTTGGTTTGTGTTTCTACCGGGTGTACCGACAGAAATGAAAAATATGTTTAATGCCTATATTAAAGAGGCATTAGTACAGCGTTTTGTTTTGCAGGCAGATAAACTTATTTCAATTAAATCGGTCGGTATTGGTGAGTCTGATTTACAGCAGAAACTTAATGCAGTGGCTTTACCTGATCAAGTGCAATTAAGTTTTAGAGCAACATCAGATGACGTACAAACCAAATTGTTATTTCCTGCTGAAACTCATGATGCTGATATTCAAATGTATATTGATCAAGTGCTTGATCAAATGGGTGAGGCTGTGTTTGCCGTGGATGAGCCGAATCAACCGGCTTCAGATTTAGTGTCGGTGATTAGTGAATTGATGAAGGCAAGCAATAGCACGCTGTCTGTGTTAGAAACAGTGACGCAGGGTTTAATTGCAGCGAAGTGTATTGGGTATGATTGGTTACTTGATTCTATTTATAAGCAATCAATCGCATCATTAATGACTGAATTAGCAATAGCGCCTGAGGATGATCTTGCGGAAATGGCGATTGCTATTAGTTATAAATTACAGCAAACACAAAACAGCGATTTAATATTGATACAGCTGTATCAAGGTGATAAAAACCAATTTCAAGATAAAGCGCAAAGCATTGTTCTGTATAATGCCTTGTTAACACCCCATGGAATTTACCAGAACACTATAGCGGTAGGTGGTTCCATTCAACGAAAACAAAATCAGGCGGCTATACGTGCGCTGGATTTACTCAGAAGATACTTACAACAGTGCCATTAATCCGATTAAGTAATGTCTCCATAGCATATGGAACCCACGCCTTATTAAAGAATGCCGAATTTCAACTAGACCCCGGTGAAAGAGTCGGGTTATTAGGTCGAAATGGGGAAGGTAAATCCACACTGATGAAAATTATTGCAGGCAGCGTGCTTCCAGATAATGGTGAGGTTTGGCGTGAACCATCGTTAAAACTGGCCTGGTTAGAGCAATCACCCAATTTGAATGACGAGGATACCATTTATGATGCGGTTGCCAGTGGGTTAGGTGAATTAGGTAGCTGGATTTCTCAATACCATCATTTATTAGAAACTATGGATGGTGGGGAAGAGTCACTCAAAAAACTGGGTGATTTGCAGCATCAATTAGAAACTCATAATGGTTGGCATTTTCAACAGCGAGTAGAGGCGACGTTATCAAAGTTAAACCTGCCGGCTGATGTCAAAGTAAGTAGCCTTTCCGGTGGATGGAAGCGCCGCGTTGCCTTAGCGCAAGCATTGGTAATAGAACCCGAGGTTTTATTGTTGGATGAGCCAACTAACCACCTGGATTTTGAAAGTATTGCTTGGTTAGAAGAGCAAGTTTTAGCTTTCCAAGGTGCGGTTTTATTTGTGACGCATGACAGGGCCTTTTTACAAAATCTAGCAACTCGTATTGTTGATTTAGATAGAGGTAATCTGGTTTCATGGCCGGGTAATTATCAAGATTATTTAATGCGTAAAGCGGCAGCTTTAGAAGATGAAGCTAATCAAAATGCTGAGTTTGATAAAAAACTCGCTAAAGAAGAAGTCTGGGTAAGACAAGGCATAAAAGCACGACGCACCCGTAATGAAGGGCGAGTTCGTGCATTGAAGCGATTAAGAGACGAGCGGTCAGAAAGGCGTAATGTTCAGGGAACTACCAATCTGAACCTGAATAAAGGTAATGCTTCAGGTAAAAAAGTGATTGAAGCAACTAACGTTAGTTTTGCTTATGCGGATAAAACGATTGTTGATAATTTCTCTGCAATGATTCAGCGTGGCGATAAAATTGGTTTGCTGGGACCTAATGGTGCAGGTAAATCAACCTTGTTAAAGTTGTTGTTGAAGCAAATTGAACCGACTAGCGGTGAAATTGAGCAGGGCACAAAAATAGAACTGGCGTATTTTGACCAGTTAAGAGAACAATTAGATCCTGAAATGACGGTGGCTGATACCGTGGCTGATGGAAATGACTTTATAGAAATTGCAGGGGCACAGAGACATGTAATGTCTTACTTGGCTGATTTCTTATTTACCTCAGCAAGAGCCAGGTCACCGGTAAAAAGTCTTTCAGGGGGGGAGAAAAACCGTTTGTTGTTGGCGCGTTTATTTACTCGGCCCGCTAACTTGATCATTATGGATGAGCCAACCAATGATCTGGATTTAGAAACCTTAGAAATGCTAGAAGAAAGACTGGTTGATTATCAAGGGACTTTATTATTAGTCAGTCACGATAGAGCTTTTTTAGATAATGTAGTGACCAGTGTTTTTGTTTTTGAAGGCGAAGGGCGGGTTAATGAATATATCGGTGGTTATGCTGAGTGGTTTGCTTTATCTGAACAACGCAAAAAACAAGCCGCAGACAATAAACCGAAAGCAGTTGAAGAGGCCAAAAATAACAAGCCTAAATCGGTCGTTAAGAAAAAACTAAGTTTTAAAGAGCAAAAAGAACTGGAACAATTACCAGATCTCATTGATGAGTTGGAAACGGAACAGGCTGAATTAACAAAAAAAATGGCTGATGCCGGTTTTTATAAGCAAGACCAAAATACAATCCAAGTGACACTGGATAAGTTAAAAGAAACCGAAGGTAACTTAGAGAAAGTTTACCAACGCTGGGATGAACTAGAGGCATTGACGGATTAGCTTGGTGGGTTTTGTGGGGCTTCTCCCCATACTTTTTAAATATAAAATCAGTGTTTAATTAAACAGGATATATGGTAGAAAAGTTTTGAAAGTATTAATAGTAGATGATGATGCATGTTTTAGAAACTGTTTAAAGGAATATCTGGAGCTAAGCAGTTTTAATGTATTGTGCGCAGAAAATGGTAATCAAGCAGAAGAAATAATTGCTGAGCAACAACCTGATTATGTTCTTTTGGATATCTTAATGCCTGAAAAAGATGGCATTGAAATGCTTATGCAACTTAGGCAAAAAAATGTCCGTATAATTACGATGTCTGGAGAAGAAAAATATGTAAAGATCGCTCTAAAGTTAGGGGCAGATTTTGCATTCACAAAACCATTTAAACTTAGTGAATTAAAGGATTATTTGCTTAATGCTGAATCTGTAGCTTGATTAACGGTCGATAGTGATAAGTTGGGGATTATTATTCTCAAAAAAACTGGGTGATAAATAGTAGGGCGGACTGAAGTCCACTCTACAAATGAAAGCAGTCATCAAGAGTAAAGGAAAGTGTTTTAAAGTAAATTTTGAACTCTCTCTATGAATAATACAAATCAAGACCAACAAAAAGACATTATTTGTCCCTGTAGTGGAACAACTACAACAAAAATCAAGCAGCTTATTGATAAAGGTGTTGATAAAATCTCGTCGGCTACCGGTGCTTGTACAGGTTGTGGTTCTTGTGATGCATCGGTAATAGAATTAATAGCTGAACACAGTAGTGTGGGCATAAATTAATTTTTTATTAGATGTGTTAGGGGGGTTGCAGTTTTGCGATGGGTTTTAAATTAAGGAGGCTTTATGTTATTTCCTGAGATGGGCAAGATCATTATTGTGGCATTGATGATTATCATCCCTGTAGGGGTGATTTATAAAAAGGCGGGCTTCCATCCTGCTTGGGCAAGCTTGGTATTGTTGCCTGGCTTTGGTTTGTTGCTAATTTTTTTACAGTTGGCCTTGCTACCTTGGCCTAGCAAACAAAAAAATGAGGAAGACTAATGTTTGAATTGTTGTTAGTTATTTTTTCGATTTTTATTTTATGGCTGGGTACAAGAATTTTAGATAAAGCCGGGTTTCATAAGGCCTATGTCTTGTTTTTATTATTGCCAGTAGTCAACATTATTATGCTTTGGTATTTTGCCTTCACCCCGTGGCCTAATTTAAGATCAGATGTTAGGCAGGATTTTTAAAGTGTTAGCTCCTTATATGCTGTCATAACATACTCTGTTTCTACCAGTATGTTTGGCTTCATATAAATAATGATCGGCAATACTAATTAATTGATGCTGGTCTTTGAAATTATTAAAAGCGTTATAAGTGGCAACGCCTAGACTAATAGATGATTGAAGATCCTGATCTTTATAGTTAAATTTACTGTTGGCAACCAATTGTCTCATCCGGTTTGCCAACAATACGGCATCAGATAATTCTGTGTCGCGCAGTAAAACAGCAAACTCTTCACCTCCAAAGCGGGCAAAAGTATCATAATTACGTGCTAAGGGATTAATCAGTGCAGCTATTTCAGTAAGCACAAAATCACCAGCCTGATGACCGTATTGATCATTAAATAATTTAAAATGATCAATATCAAACAAGATTAAACTCAGAGAACTTTTGTTACGTTTAGCAAAGTTAAATTCCTTTTCAATAGTTTCTGAAAAATATCGCTTATTATAAATTTTTGTTAAATCATCTTTAATGATTAATGTTCTGACTTGCTGGTGGTAGAGGGCTTCCTCAGAGTCATGAAAAGAAAATTTTAAGACAGTGTCGGCTATACGGATTTTATCACCATCCATCAATTGGCTGGCATCAGTGATTTTTTTATCATTAATTTCTGTGCCGTTAGTACTGTTTAAATCGGTAGCTATAAAGTGCCCGTCTTTTTTTTGGATTAAAAGATGGCGACGACTAATGCTAATATCCGTCAGAATGATGGTGGAGCCATTGCAGCGACCAAGCACTTCTTCACTATCCAAAATAAAAATTTCACCTAGGGGACTGCCTTTAATAATGGTCAGTGAAGCTTGTTTTTCTGAGGCTATTGTCTGTTTGCTATCAGGCTTTTTCCATATCTTAGTTGGTTGATTCATGGCGCGTCTGTTTTTACACTCTAGTAATTGGCAAACTTAGTGGCTGAATTATAACATTGGCAAGTATATTTTCCAGACCGGATACAATTCATTTAGCTAAAAAAGCCAAGTCCAATGGCCCCAAATAGCATTTCCCAAACAAGTAACGATGTACTTTCCATTCTAAAGTTTACCTTTTTTATAGCCCGTGGATGGTGAAGCGATAGCGCATTCCGTCATTCACCGCGAGTAAACTAGCGATATGTCGGGGTACGTATCCGTCTTACGAGCCGCCATATTATCAGACATTGTAAGTTCCACCCAGAAGGTACTGCCTTTGCCAGGAGTGCTGTCAACGCCGATTGATCCATTCAT
>WTAG01000418.1 GCA_013139755.1 Methylomarinum sp.
GTGGCTACATAGAACGCTCCCCCGCTTATGCGTTAGATAAAAAGGATTTAGGCGTAGTATCTAACCAACGCGAACGCTGGCTAGATTCACACGAAATAAAGCCCATTTGGGATGCCATCAGCAACGCGCCAAAAATGAGCCTACCTGTTAAAAATGGCTTAAAAGTGCTATTGCTTACAGGTGTTAGAACAGGCGAGCTATTGAAAGCGGAATGGAAGCATATCGACCTAAGCAAAAAAGAATGGTTTATCCCTAAAGAAAATACAAAAACAAATACTGAGTGGACAGTCCCTTTAACCAATGAAGTCATTAATTTAATTTCAGAATTACAAGACATTGACCCCATTTTTGTAGTTTGCGGAATTAATGGAATGCTATCCGATAAAGTAACAGGCCGTGCCATGAGCCGGCTATTTGAATCAGGCGCTCTAACCATAGAAAAAGTAACACCTCATGATTTCAGGCGTACAGTCAGAACTCACTTAGAAAAGCTGAATGTAGTCCCTCATATAGCCGAAAAATGCCATAATCATTCACTAGGTGCGATTAATGCCATCTATAATAAAAACTCTTACCTTGATGAAAGGCGCGAGGCCTTAGTCCGCTGGAGCGAGTTTGTAAACTTGCACATCAATCCACAATCTAACGTGACGCACATTAGACAAGCAAGCTAAAATCACCTAAATATTATTGGAGCTAACGACATGCAAACATTAGAACTAAAAGATGATGTAGCCACCCAGCTAAAGCAGGCAGCTGAACAAGCGCACGTTTCTGCAAGTGACCTTATAGAGCAATTCCTACATCAATATACCCCTGAAGAAACACCGCCAAAAACATTCAATACCTTTTTTGGCGCACTAAAAGACTCACCGACTTTTAAAGGCGACCCAGTAGAAATACAAAGGAAAATGCGCGATGAATGGGATTAAATATTTATTAGACACCAATATTATTCTAGGTGTTGTCGCAGGTAACTATGCTGCAGGTATAAAACTAAAAGGAATTGACCTAGAAAACTGTGCTTTTAGCTCAGTCACACGAATGGAGTTATTAGGCTTTCCCAATATTACCCAAAATGAAATTAAAATAATATCTTCATTACTTAGCCAAATGAGTCAACTAACAATTCAACGCACCATAGAAGATAAAACGATTAATTTAAAGCAGCAACACCGCATAAAATTACCCGATGCAATTATTCTTGCTACAGCATTAAACCATCAAATAGAACTGCTTACGTTAGATAAGAAACTAGCTAATAAATTACCACCACTTAAACTCTTACCTTGATGAAAGGCGCGAAGCGTTAAAACGCTGGAATGAGTTTATAAACCTGCAAATCAATCCACAATCAAAAGTAACTCATATTCTAAAGGCAGGGTAAAAATGGCACAAAAAACCATGACTAATGTTATATCTGAAGAGGCTACAGCATACATAAGCCTTCCATTTTTCCTAACCGCTCTGCAACTATCACCATTACATAAGGGCTGCGACATAACTAGTGAGGTTTTCCCCCTACTATTAGATAAGGGAATGCATTTATACTTTTGTGAAACAATAGGATTATTTGATACATTAGAAATAGACAATAATACTTTAAAAGAATCTCTACATCGAACTGATAACTTACTTTTAGAGTCAGAAACCCCAAGAGACTCAATATTTAGCCAAGAATTCATTAAAACTAATTCAGGCAATAAAATTACTTTAAATAACATTCATGTTGGGCGTAGCAATGTAATGCAGGTCTATTTTTCCATGAAATTTGATTCCTTTCCTTGGGTTCAAATACCTTGGGCATACTCTGAAAATGACTGTATGGATTATCCAATGACTGATTTTAATGAAAAATATCAAACTCGTTTCGATCAACCATTTTGGGACAACCCTAATTCAATCAAACCAACAGATCAAGCCTCCCCTTTATTGTTACAACTAGACCGGAAATTAGCCGTAACTCAAAAGCAAAACATTACTATATCAGTACCAAACAATCAGTCACTAATAGACATCCCTTTATCAGACTTGCTAAATCAAAATTATTTACAAAGTCCTGATGAATTTCAGCGCGCATTTTACATATACGTTTGGATCACCAATCTAAATAATGAATTAGATACCCTCAAACCTGATGACTATCGCAACGATAAAAAAAGTTATGATAATAGAGTCAGCTCCCTCAATACGAAAATAGCTGAGATCAACACTTATCTACTTAGCTTAGATAGCTGCGGAAATGAGGAAAAACAAGATCAAACGCTATTGAACAGTCAATCAGAACCCAGCAATAATCGCGACATTGATAAGTGGTTATGGGAAACATGGCTAGAAAATGGGAAATTAGGAGGCTCTGCCTTTTTTATGCATTTAAAAAAATATAAGGGACAAAAAGGTAGCCCTATACTCGATCACTACACCAGCGGCTCTCACCCTTCCATAAAATGGCGCACTGCCAATATTGAAGGTCAACTATATAAAAAAAGCATTCAAAACATGGTCGGTGGCACATTCAAAAAAATACCTGTCAAGCCTGAAAGCTAGCTTTTCCTCCCAACTGTCTTTCCCAACACTGCTTCCCAGCTTCCCGTCGGGATAAGTTGGGAAAAATACAGTTGTATTATTTCTCTCGAGTTAATTTAATGAATCAGAGAGAAATTAAATGCAAATACGATACAGAATTTCAACTAAAGAGTTATGTAGCCAAATAGGGTTATCCCCTGTTTCAATTTGGCGTAAATCTAAATCAGAAAAAACATTCCCTAAACCTATCTATATTGGTGCAAAAAAACTTTGGTATCAGGACGAAGTTACTGTGTGGATTGAAGCCAATGAAAGAACATCACCTGCATTTAATAACCTAAGCGTTGAATGCCAAGATGATCGCAATGAATAATCAAGACAACACCAACCGAAGCGTTGTTACTTTACCAACGAACACGGAACTACTTTCAGGGAAATTAACTGAAATAGACTCATGCCATAAAGTCATTACTACTAACAGTTTAAAAGTCGCAGATCACTTTGATAAGCGCCCTGCCGATGTAAACAGAAAAATCAGTAAATTAATTAAAAACGGAGTGTGCAACTTTACACCGTCCTATTACCTAAACCTGCAAGGTAAACAACAAATATATTACCCTCTAAATCGCGACCAATTTCTACAAATTGTATTTGGGTTTACCGGCAATAAAGCAGAACAATTCCATGCCAGCTTTATCCAAGCATTTAATCAGCAAGAAGCTGAACTAAAAGAATGGAAAAAAAAGCGCCAATCTGTCATTGAACCCACAAAATCCGCTAATAACTCAATCGAATGGTTACGATTAGAGCTAATTAAAGAAACCCCCGAATCAAGAAAGCCTCAGTTTTTGTATATTAATATTCAATCAGCAATTACCAAAGCTGCCACTAAAAACGCTCGTACAAATCGAAATGAAATGACAGCTAACCAACTAAATTTCATCCAATGCTTAGAAATTTATGTGCATCAGGAAATTGAGCGTATGCGAGGGTTAGAACTGTCAGCGGTAGAAATTAGAAAGCATATTTTAGACATACTTAAGGCTGGGTGTTATGAGCAAGAAGAAGTCGTTACCGTTTGATAAGAATGGCGGCTCAATCGTTATAAACCGAAGAATGATGGGCAGCCCTGCTTATAAAAAATTAAGCCCACAAGCTAAAGTACTTATGATGCTTATGCAGGAGCAGTGGCGTAATGACAAGCCAGTTGCTTACGGGGTGCGTGAAGCAGCAGAAAAAATTACGTGTGATGTAAAAACAGCCAGAAAAGCCTTTGTGATGTTGAAAGACCAAGGGTTTATTACTTGCTTAGATGAATCACTATTTAATAGCAGAACTGGCAGCAAAGCGCGTGAGTGGCGCTTAACGTGGATGCCTTACATGGACAAACCACCCACTAACGATTGGGAGAAATTACCTAATGAAAATTAAACCAATGGAGGGATATATCACCTAACAAATCAATTTAGTGTGGTAAATATCCCCCAACAAATGACGCGCTTTATGCTTAGTGTGGGAAATACCACCTAACAAACCACCCTTTTCAAATGCTTACTGTGGGACATATCACTACACACCTACTATAACCATCCTATACAAGGAAACTAATGCAAACAACTTGGAGTCACAATACAACAATAGGGTCATTAATCGGTAAATTGGTGACTGAGCCAAAATTAATGGACTGTATAAAAGAACTTAAAAATGAGTCCGTAGCATCGGCTTTCATACTAGATAGACATAACTGCAAATGGAGGGTAAAAGCAAACGGTGGTATGGCTCATAAATTACTGAGCTTTAGCATTGGTCAGAAAATCAAAATGACGGGCGATAA
>WTAG01000393.1 GCA_013139755.1 Methylomarinum sp.
TCGCAGCAGCACTGGCTAAAATAGCTCAAGGCGATGCACCTTTATTAATTAAAGACTTACCAAAAAGAGCTACTCGCAATGATCGCAAAAGCAGACCTGACCGTGAACGCGGTGGCAGTGAAAGCAGGCCTAAACGCAATAAAAGCCAAGGTCAAAGCCAGGGCCGCTCATCTGACATAAAAATGGAAATGTACCGTATTGAAGTTGGTAACAGCCACGGCGTTAAGCCAGGCAATATTGTGGGTGCCATTGCTAATGAAACAGGTATTGATGGCGACCATATTGCACGCATCAAAATTGAAGAAAATTACAGTACGGTTGAATTACCTGCCGGCATGCCTAAAGAGCTATTCCAGGAATTGAAAAAAGTTAGAGTTGCAGGGCAACAATTGAATATTTCTTCTATGGACAAGACTTTAATCAAAAAAGCAAAAGATAAAAAACGCATAGGCTCTTCTTCCAGACGTGGAAAAAACAAACCTAACACATAAAAACACTTTATATGGAGCGGACTTCAGTCCGCTTTACCACATCCAATTCTCAAGCTAAGACAGGCTATAGCCTGTCCTACATTACTCTTTATTCCAAAGACACGCTACACCACTGGCTTTTTCTATTGCCTCTAATCGCTTCAGATGAATCTCCAGCTCTTGATCATTACAAGCAATAACCTTAATACGCCCCCTATCGCTAGACAACCTAACAATTCCCTGCTGCTTTCCCTTATCACTCCCTTCATCAAAATCCATTAATGAAAACTGACCACCAGTCATAGCTAAATAAACTTCAGCTAAAATCTCGGCATCCAATAAGGCACCATGCAACTCCCTATGACTATTATCTATACCATATCGCTTACATAATGCATCTAAACTTGCCCTGGCACCCGGATGTTTTTTTCTGGCAAAAGGCAGGGTATCAAAAACCGTACTGTGATCCTCTACAGTAACCTTAGATCCTTTAAGACGTACAAGCTCATTATTTAAAAAACCCACATCAAACGGCGCATTATGAATAATTAATTCAGCCCCCTTGGTAAAAGCCAAATAATCATCCGCAATATCTTCAAATCGAGGCTTATCCTCTAAAAACTTATTACTAATACCATGTACTTCAATAGCCCCTTGATCAATTTCCCGATCTGGATTGATATATACATGAAACGAATTATTAGTTAACCGTCGATTAATCACTTCGACACAGCCTATTTCAATAATCCTATGGCCTTCCAATGGGTTAAGTCCAGTGGTCTCTGTGTCTAACACCACTTGTCTGAGTTCTTTTTCCATTATTTTGTCACCTGCCAAATAACAAATTTCGCATTAGAAGCCACTTCATTACACACCCCAAACAATCTCTTTAAGTCCAGGTGATACCCAAGATGACGATTACCAATCACCCAAAATTCACCACCTTTACACAATACATCATAAGACTGTTTAAACAGAGACGATGCAATTTGATTACCTACTGTATTTTGCTGATGGAAAGGTGGGTTACAGACAATCAAATCCACTGATTCTGCTTTAAACTCAGCCAGTCCATTTGCTACAGAAAATTCTGCCTGCCTATCAGCAAAAGCATGCTTAAAATTTTCTTTCGTTGATGCTACAGCCATATATGATTCATCAACAAAATACAGTTTAGATAAAGGGTGAGACTCCGCAAGCATCAAACCGACTACGCCATTACCGCAACCTAAATCAACTATATGCTTAGCTATATTATTTTTAGGTAAATGATTTAGCAAAAACCGCGTACCTATATCTAAACTATCTCTGGAAAATACATTAGCATGATTAGCAATTCGATATTTAGTACCTTCTAACTGATAATAAACTGGGTAAGGATTCTCAAATAGTTTTTCTTGAAGATTCAAATCGACAAAGATTAATCGCGCTTTCTTTTTAGCCATTGAGGGCTTTGTCTCCCCCAAATAACGCGCCATCAATTTCCACACGGTTGCAGGCATTGCCTTAACCATACCTGCTGCAATAACTTGTGTATTTTCTGTTAACAACGGCTGTAAACGAATCAACTGATCTTCCAGTAAAGCCATAGTCTTTGGTACTTTTATTAGCACTAAATCTACTGGCTCACTGGGCCAATCAAGTGAGTTATTCAGATTCACACAGTCTTCATCTAAACCATTAGCACCCAGATTAATGACAGTTGCCTGCTGAGAAAGGCAAGAATCGGAAATTGCGATAGGTTTATATTTATTTAAAGCGACAGCCAAAGCACCAAAACTATCATTTAAAATGACAATACGACTTGTTTCTGTTAATTGCACCTTATCTGTCAGATAGCCTAATAAATACTCATCAGCTGCATCCCAAGCTCGTAGTTGCTCATTTTTTCGCTGAGGCAAACGCTGTAAATCAAAAGTACCCTGCGATATATTTAATACTGTTTCCATAAACCTAAAATCATTTTAAACTGAACCGCATTATATACTTCACGTGATAAAATAGAATTTTTATCTAATATGTAGACTTACCATATATCATGCAAATTCAGTGGTACCCCGGCCATATGCACAAGGCCAATAAAGAAATCAAAGAAATCTTACCTCAAATTGATTTAGTTATCGAAGTATTAGATGCACGCATTCCATTTAGCAGCCAGAACCCCTTGCTATCAACCTTACGAGGTGAAACCCCTTGCATCAGGGTACTTAGTAAATCTGATTTAGCAGATCCTGTAGCAACACAGCAATGGCAAGACTATTTAGAGCAAGAGCAAGGTGTTAAAACCTTAGCATTAACCACTGAACAACCTGATAAAATCAAACTTATCACTCAATTATGCCAGAAGATGGTATCTGGCAAAGGCACTACCGATAAGCCTATAAAGACCATGATTATGGGGATACCTAACGTCGGCAAATCAACTATTATCAACATTCTTGCTGACCGCATTATTGCAAAAACAGGTAATGAACCTGCGGTGACTAAACGCCAGCAACGCATCAAACTAAAAGACAACATTATTTTGTCGGACACGCCCGGCGTACTATGGCCCAATGTTGAAAATAAAAACAGTGGTTACAGATTGGCAGTTACAGGGGCTATTAAAGATACGGCTATTGAATATGCAGACATTGCTTTTTTTACAGCTGAATATTTATTAGAGCATTATCCCGAACAATTAAAAGCCCGCTATCAATTTGATCAACTACCGGATAATGAATCTGATTTAATGGAATCTATCGGAAAAAAACGTGGTTGTTTACGTGCAGGAAAACAAGTTGATTTAGAAAAAACCAGTAAAATTTTAATCGCTGAATTTAGAGCAGGCATTATTGGAAAAATCACCCTTGAACTGCCTAGCCTTGTTAAAAAAGAATTGATCGAGCTCAAACTTATTAAAGAGCGTAAAACGGCGAAAAAGAATAAGAGAAAGAAAAACTGGAAAGCCTCTCGATAACCAAGAACTCAATCACTTATTAATGGTAAGTACATTTGAGTCTGTAGCGGACTTCAGTCCGCTACAGACATCTACACAAGCTTACTGAAATGCTTTTAACAATTCATTTTGGGCAACAAAAGGCTCTTCATCCACAG
>WTAG01000551.1 GCA_013139755.1 Methylomarinum sp.
GAGTTTTCATACGTTACTTGTGACGATGCCAATGCAGTAATAATCAGCACCATAGTTGCATCGCTGGATTGAATAATAATGGTTGTTATCACGCCAAGCACTACAAAAACCAATAACCCCAAAAAACCTGTTAAGGCATAATCAGTCAGCTGAATTGTGCCTCTAAAGGCCTCAAAGCCTTCTTTCATATAGTGTATACCTAAAAACAAAAAACCTATCCCGGTCAGGATATATCCAAGTCCTTTCAGGTTTTTTGATTTTTGTAACACTAATAAAACGCCAAACACTAGCATTGGCATGGCATAGGCCGAGATATTAACTTTAATGCCAAAGCCCGCGACCAACCATGCGCCAGTTGTTGTCCCCAGATTTGCACCAAAAATGATGCCAATGCCTGCGGCTAAATCTAACAACCCGGCACTAATAAAAGAAATAACTAAAACAGATAACAATGAACTGGATTGCATGATCATTGTCGTTATCACCCCAAAACATAAACGTTTAGGTAAGCTACTTGTAATTGCTTTTAATACTTTTTCTAGAATACCACCAGTAAATGACCTAAAACCTTGCTGCAATGACAGCATACCGAATAAAAATATCGAGATTCCAGCAATAATGGTTTTAAAGTCTGAACTGATCCAAAATCCATACGACAATAAAAGCATGACTATAAAAAGCAGACTGTTTCTTATCATTGCTTCCTACTGAGAAAAATCAATTTAATACCCGCTGCTGTTATCACTATCTAACACCAATAAATACCCCGTACTCCACCAACATTGTATTGAGGTAAAGTAATTATTATTCACAGCAAAAGATCTATACACACAAAGAAGAACTTTGTAAAAAAGATCATTCTGCTCTATCTCAGCGTTCTCCGAACCCTATGTGTGAATTTATTTTTTATACCCTTTGATCATCAGAGTCATCAAGTGGACTAATAAATTTGTTAACTAGAAAACCAGCAGATGCACCAATCACCAACCATAATAAAGCATTAGCAATACTAGTCTGAATAATAAACTGATGCCATAGTGTCGTTAATGCTTCAACCGCTTGGGGATCGGTATTTGCAAAGCCATGGCTTTCTGGCTGAGGTGCCCCAAAAATATGCGGAATAGTGATTAAAACAACACCTATACCTTTATAGAATAGCTCCTGAAAAGCAATCATCCATAATGATACAGCAGTAAAAATAAGTGTCACTATCCACCATGCTTGACGACCTTCAAGAAAAGCCGCTTCCATCCCAGGAATTTCAGGCGGCAGACCTAATGCAGGTGCTACAAAGATTGTTAAATATGCGGCTATCCCCCAATATAATCCTTTAATGGTCGTTATGTTAGATTTAACGGTCATTGCACTGAGTAAAATAAGTGCGTAAGCAAAACATAATAAAAAATTAGTTGCAAAACTCCATGTATGGCGCTCTATACCGTCTTCTGGAGACCAAGCTTCTATTTGATGGCTTGCTGGTTCTAATACTTCATAGACTTCTGAGCTTAAAATAATGGGGGTTATGAAAAAAGCTTGATAAGCACTAAATATTAATCCAGCAAGAATCGCGATGATAAAAGCAGATAAAACCAGGTTTCTAAAGTACATAATATTTCTAATACCGATAAATGAAACTCCCCGCCGCAAGCGGTCGGGGTATTATCTATGTAAGTTTATTTTATCGTCCCTAAGGATGGGGAATAAAACTCACAGAGATTTAACAATACAAATAAACGTCTGTCAGTTATTCACATGAAGACCTAAATTTCAGCCAAATTCCCTTTCACTTCTAGCCAGCTTTTTCTATCTTGCGAGCGTCTTTTAGCCAACAACATATCCATTTGTTCTGTTGTGGCAACCTCGTCATCAATCGTTAATTGTACTAATCTACGGGTATCAGGATTCATGGTCGTTTCTCTTAACTGACTAGGGTTCATTTCCCCCAATCCTTTAAAACGCTGTACATTAACTTTACCTTTCAACTTTTCGGCTTCTATTCTTGCTAAAACCCCAACTCTTTCCGCATCATCCAAGGCGTAAAAGACTTTTTTACCCACATCAATACGATACAACGGAGGCATGGCAATAAACACATGCCCTGCTTTAACTAAAGCATAAAAATGCTTGTAAAATAAGGCGCAAATTAAGGTTGCAATATGGTTTCCATCAGAATCAGCATCCGCCAGCACACAAACTTTGCCATAACGTAAGTTTTTAATGTCATCAGAATCGGGTTCAATTCCCAATGCCACAGCAATATCATGTACTTCTTGTGAGCCCATCACTTGTGCAGAATCCACTTCCCAGGTATTAAGGATTTTCCCTCTTAAAGGCATAATGGCCTGAAAATCACGTTCTCTTGCCTGTTTGGCTGAGCCACCCGCAGAATCCCCTTCCACTAGAAACAATTCTGTTCGAGTAATATCCTGCGCCGAACAGTCCGCCAGTTTTCCTGGTAATGCAGGGCCTGAGGTAATTTTTTTTCTGACGATTTTCTTACTGGATTTAAGCCGTTTTTGGGCACTCGTAAGAATAATCTCAGCCACCTTCTCACCCTCTTGAGGATGTTGATTCAGCCATAAACTAAAACTATCTTTGGCAATACCCGATACAAAAGGCACACATTCTCTGGAGCTTAAACGTTCTTTAGTTTGCCCAGAAAACTGAGGGTCTTCTAACTTAACCGACAACACAAAGTGACAATTTTCCCAGACATCTTCAGGGGCAATTTTGACACCCCGTGGCAGTAAATTTCTAAACTCACAAAACTCACGCATGGCTTCGGTTAAACCTGCCCTTAAGCCATTTACATGCGTACCCCCTTGTGCTGTAGGGACTAAATTAACATAACTTTCAGCAATCACTTCTGGCAAACTGTCAGCAGTCCAAACGATGCCCCATTCTACCGCCTCACTGGATGCTGATGAATCCACCATAAAAGGAATTTCGGGGCAAATTTCTACATCACCTACCCGATCAAGTAAATATTCTTTTAAGCCATCCTGATAACACCAAGTCCACTCTTCATCTGTTTGCTCTGACTTTAAGGAGATATTTAACCCTGGGCATAAAACCGCTTTTGCACGTAATACATGCTTTAGTTTTATGACAGAAACCTTACTAGAGTCAAAATACTTCTCATCGGGTAAAAAGGTGATTTTTGTCCCTGTATTTGCCTTGCCAACCGTACCGATTTCAATTAAGTCTGTTTGTTT
>WTAG01000233.1 GCA_013139755.1 Methylomarinum sp.
ACCGTGATTACCGTCAGGAATCATGATGATATTAACATCGCGAGTTAGAATGATTGTTTCTCTTTCAGACATAGTATGTATAGGGCTTAAAAGTTTTCTGTATCAATGATTTGACCGCTAATACCCACGCTGTCATCACTGAATAAAAAGGTGTATACGTCATTTAAACTATCCATTGCAGGTAATTTATCTTTATTTTCAGCAGGAAACAGTTTTTTACGCAAAGGGGAGTTAATAGGTCCTGGGACTAAGGTATTAACACGAATTTTTTGAGCAGCTTCCAGTTCTTCAGCAAGGATTTTGGCAAAGCCTTCCAGTGCAATTTTAGAGACGCCATAAGCGCCGCTATATGCTTTGGGTTCTCTCGTCATAGAGTCACTGGTAAAGACGATAGATGCGTGCTCACTTTTCTGTAATAACGGAAGTAATACTCGGCAGAGTAAAAAGGGGGCATTTAAATTGACATTTAATGTATGTCCCCAGTCTTTAGTTTCGTGTATTGCTATGGGAGTAAAAGCATTTAACTCAACTGCTGAATGCAATAAACCTTGAAGTGAACCGTAAGTTTTATCAATAGTATCTGCTAATTCTTGGTACTGCGCTTCTGATGCACCGGCAAGATCAAAAGGATAGATCGTGGGTACTGTTGCGCCAGCATCCACAATAGCATCATAAATTTTTTCTAATTTAGGAATGCTTTTGTCTAGCAGAATAATTTGAGCGCCTTGTTTTGCTAATGCAAGGGCAGCAGTACCACCTAAGCCGCCGCCAGCACCCGTAATTAAAATAACGTGGTCTTTTAATGACATGTTGCAGTAATCCATGAGGTCAATTGTTCGGGAGATTCAATTAAAGCATCGGCACCCCAATCGGCAGGGTTGTCATCAACTCTAATATAGCCATAGGCGGCTGCTAGTGTCTTCATATTGGTTTTTTTACCTGCATCAATATCATGCAATGCATCGCCAATATAAACACATTCTTCAGGTTTAACATTCGCTTGAGCACAGGCAGTTAACATAGGTTCTGGATGCGGTTTGCTATTTGCTGTGGTGTCACCGCTAATGATGCAAGCAGCACGTTCAGTCAGATTAAATGCCGCGACTAAAGGGTTGGTAAAGCGTTCTTTTTTATTGGTGACAATACCCCATTTAAGGCCTAGCGATTCAATGGTGTTTAATGTCTGTTCTATGCCGGAAAAGAAACGACTGTGTTCAGCAATATTATTTTGGTAAAGCATCAGCATACTTTCTAAAACTATGGCCTGAGTATCTGCATCAACATTGATGCTTTTATTTATCATGGCAGCAGCGCCATAAGAGATAAAAGGTTTTATGTCTTGGCAAGATACTTCATCAAAACCATGTATTTTAAGTGCCTGGTTTAAGCAGGCAATTAAATCAGGTGCGGTATCAACCAAAGTACCATCCAAATCAAATAGTACGCAGCTTAGTTTAAAATCTGAAGACATTAAGGTTATTCTGGGCGTTGGAAGGCAGCAATATAGTTAACATCAATATCTTTGCCTAATTTAAAGCGTTTGCTAAATGGACTGTACTCAATACCGACCATACCTTGTAGCTCTAGTCCAGCTTGTCTTGCTGTTTGGCTAAGTTCAGACGGTTTGATAAATGTTTTGTATTCATGTGTGCCTTTAGGCACCATTTTTAAAACATGTTCTGCTGCAACAATCGCCAATAAATACGCTTTAGGTACGCGGTTAAGGGTAGAGAAAAAAACCATACCGCCGGGTTTAACCATTTTTGCACAAGCAGCAATAATTGAAGCTGGATCAGGCACATGTTCTAGCATTTCCATACAGGTAACATGATCAAAACTTGCTGGTTCTTGTTCAGCTAAAGCTTCAGCACTGATTTTTTGATAATTTGCTTTAACGCCTGATTCAAGACCATGTAAATCAGCAATGTCTATTAAGTCTTCACGTAAATCAATACCTAAAGCATCTGCGCCTTGTTTCGCTAAACCTTCAGTTAAGATGCCACCACCGCAGCCTACATCAACGACACGTTTACCTTGTAAGTCGGCATAATCTTGAATAAAACGAATTCTTAATGGATTGACATCATGCAAGGTTTTAAACTCACCTTGAGGATCCCACCAGCGTTCAGCTTGTGAACCGAATTTTTCTATTTCGTGTTGATGTACGTTTTCTGCTGCTGTCATAGTGTTAGGCTCTTAATAAGTTTGTATAGTTTACTATATTACTGGGTTATTCGCTATTGCTAAGCAATGAGTGCTAAATAACTTTGAAGTACTGATTTATAGCCCTTTCCAAAGGGAGAGGGGGTGGGTGTGGGGGAAATAAAAAAATCTCTTACACAAAACACTTATATAAAGTTTCGTAAGTTATTAAATCCTACTTCCTTAGCAAATCTAAATTTACTGACCATTTTACGTTATAGTTTTGAAAGATTTGTAATAAATTACATGTTAAATGTAATGGTATTATTGTTGAATCAATCATACCCATAAATATCAAGGTATCTTGTTTTTAGTGCGACATCGTAAGCCTGCTAAATATGGATTGAATTGGTCAGGCGGGTTTCCTTAGCCGTTAGATTGTTTAATAGATGAGTTTCATAAAATCTTTCGATATTATTAAATACAAGTGATGGGCTTATTCCAAACGTATCACGGAAACAGCGATTGAAATGTGCTGAATCAGTAAACCTAGCTTCCACGCGATGCATGAAATTAGGGAATAAATAATCAACAAGGTAAACAGTAACCAAGGTTCTAGCTGTTACAATATGAACTGTTAATCGTAAGGAAAATAGGCCGTGTTAGAAATATCCAATACTGTTTCCATCCCTGATAATGAGATAGAAATTTCGGCAATACGAGCACAGGGCGCAGGGGGGCAAAATGTCAATAAAGTCTCGTCAGCCATACACTTACGTTTTGATATTAATGCCTCCTCACTCCCTGAGTTTTATAAACAACGCTTGTTAAGTTTGCGTGACAAACGCATCACCAAAGACGGTATTATCATCATCAAGGCCCAGAAATACCGCACGCAAGAAAAAAATCGAGACGATGCTTTTGAGCGCCTAAAAGAAATTATTAAACAAGTAATGACAGTGCAGAAAGTAAGACGGCCGACTAAACCCACAAAAGGCTGTCAGAAAAGACGAATGGACAGCAAAAAGCAACGAAGTAAGACCAAAGCTTTGCGAGGTAAGGTGACTGAGTAATGTTGTCTTTAAAAGAGAATTAAG
>WTAG01000616.1 GCA_013139755.1 Methylomarinum sp.
GACATGACCAACTTGATCTACAGGTAATTTTTGTACTAACACCTGAGTATGTGACAAAGCGGTTTTAAAATCAAAAACACTAATACACTGACCTAATTGCTTAACCTCCTCAGTAAACTCGGAATTAGCCAAAGATTCTCTAATCACATCAAAACACCAATCAATATCCAAGCTATTTAACATAAGCAACTCAGTTAATTTAATCAGTTCTTTATTTGCCAGATCATAATCTGGTGCCTTATTGTGATCGACGACCTCTACATGTTCTTGATTGTAAACTGATACGGTTTTTATATCTGATAACACCTGATGTAATGCATGCTCAAAACCCTCTATCGCTAGAGTCAATCCTTTCTGCGGCTCTTTTAGAGCAACTTCTAAGTCTGCCGCTCTGCTAGCCAAATCAAATGCGGCAATATTACTGGCAACACCTTTTAGCCCATGAGCCAATTGTTTTGCCTGTACTTTGTTATCAGATTCTAGGCCAGATTTGATCCTTTGCAAAACATCCGTAAACTGCTGTTCAAAGTCTAGTAATAATTTAAAGTAAATCTGCTCATGCCCTGCTACATTTTTTATTCCAGCGGCTATATCCAGCCCTGATAATTGAATGTTTTTTACACCTGTTTCCTCCCTATTCATGGGGGAAATTAGCTCAGCAACACTATGATTATGCTCAGTATCTTCGTGTTTGATATATTGACTAAACATCAATAGCAATTGATCTATATCAATCGGTTTACTGACACAATCTTGCATCCCATAACTTAGGCATTTTTCTCTTTCTTTCTCTCGTGCATATGCTGTTAATGCAATAATTGGCAAATCGGAATAAAGATTTTCTGAGCGTATCAACTGAGTTGTTTCAAAACCATCCATAACAGGCATTTGCAAATCCATTAATATCGCATCAAACTGCATATCCTTAACCATTTGAACCGCTTGTTGACCATTATCTGCCAAAGTAACGTCAAGCCCTTCATATTCTAATAACGCTTGAGCAACTTGCTGATTAATAGAATTATCATCAACGACCAGAATTTTTCTGTCTTTAAGTCTATTGATCCACTTATCTTCAGCAGGTTTTGTAATACTGTTTTTATCAACACCATCTATGACACACTCTGTTTGCAAAGTACTTAAGACGGTGTCAAACAAATAAGAAGGATTAACCGGTTTAACTATCACACCCGCCAACTCAAGTGCCCTTACTTTGGGCAAGACATCCTCTTTAGCATAGGCTGTCACCATAATAATGGTTGGTATGGTGACAATTCTTTTACTTTCCTTAATCATTTTAGCTGTCTGAATCCCATCCATTCCAGACATTTTCCAATCCATCAATACTAATGAGTACGGATTCTCATGGGCATTTTCTAACACCATGATTGCTTCTTCACCAGAACATGCCAAGCTAACATTAAATTCAAAGGATTCAAGATAAGTCTTCAAAATTTCACGTGCAGGCGCATTGTCATCCACCACCAATACATTTGTACCTTGGCAACTTATGGGTAAAACGGTTGGTTTTTTAGCCGTAATATCATTACTTTGCTTTAAGCAAAGAGTAAAAATAAAATCACTACCCAAGCCAAACTCACTTTCAACAGTAATTTTGCCTCCCATCAATTCGACCAGCTGTTTACTGATAGTTAGCCCTAACCCGGTACCACCATAAATTCGCGAAGTGGAGATATCTGCTTGAACAAATGGCTTAAACAATTCCTCAATTTGTTTTGGCTGCAATCCTATACCAGTATCTTTTACAGTGAATTTTAATATCAGCTCTGGGGCAGCAAGAATACCGTCTTCAACTAATTCAATTTTCACTATAATGTCGCCAGTATCAGTAAATTTAATCGCATTACCGACTAAATTCAATAATACCTGCCCTATACGTAAAGGATCACCCAGTAAAAAAAGCGGTACATCCTGAGCAATCGCAAAATGCAATTCAATATTTTTCTCTTCTGCTTTAATTCCCACCAATATATTTAATTGGGTCAATACATCTTCAAGATTAAAAGGGATGTTCTCAATAGCCAATTGCCCCGCTTCAATTTTTGATGTATCCAAAATGTCATTAATGATCATTAACAGTGAATCGGCAGATATTTTAACTTTGCTTAAATAATCATGTTGCATTTCACTCAAATCTGTTTTTAACGACATTTGAGTCATCCCAATGATGGCGTTCATTGGCGTGCGTATTTCATGGCTAATCATCGATAAAAAGTTAGATTTACTTTGATTGGCCTTAATCGCCTCATCTCTTGCTTCAGCAAGTTCTATAGTTCTTTCTTTAACTTTTTGTTCCAACGTTACATTGTAATTTTGCAATTTTAGGTAGGAAGCTCTTAACTCCAACGACATATCAACAAATGACTTTGCCAAGACTCCAATTTCATCTCTGGAATTGACTTTTATGGTATCAGCAGCCACAAAATCACCTGCGGCAAATTTATTTACAACACCCGTTAAGCGCCTTAAAGGTCTTGATAAGCGGTCAGAAAGAATCAGTATAATAACAATAGTAATTGCGATAAAAGCACTAGCCACATAAACAGAATGCTTTATCATTGTTTGTATTTTAAAAGCATTATCTTTCTGAAAACCAATCGTTTCCTGATTCAATGCATCCAATGAAAAACCCAGTCGCAATACCCCCCAAGGTTCCGTACTAATTTGTACCGGAACAATAAACTCTATGATGGGAGAGCCATCATAGGAATGCTCATAAATGATTAACTCAGGTGTTTCAGGTACTTTATGTCCCGATAATATTTCTAATTCCAACTCCGGCTTTAAGGTGTGTATATATGTCCTACCCGAACTATCCACTAAGATGGCATAAGTTAACTCCCTATCTTCATCGACTATTTTTTTTAAAACCTCGGAAATAAGAGAAAGATTGACTGTCGCTAAACCATTTTCTATTTGTCTTGATAAATTACTTGAAAGCATTCCCCCTCGAGAAATTAGCTTTTCCTTGATTAAAGTAATGCGTAAGTCCAGTTCACGATCAAATATTTGTTTTTGACTCGCAATCTGCAAATAGGTCGATATTGCCAATACACTGACCACAAGACATATCATGGTAGTCAGAAGCTTCCAGCGAATACTAAATTTGACTGCTAACTCATTCATTGCTTTCTCACTCAATAATTTGATTCACAGAACCTAAGGCTTCTTTATTCAACTTGAGCGAATAGTTTTTTAGCTGTTTCATATTCAAAACAACATGAGAGCCAGCAGGTATACTAACGCGCTCCATGTCTACCCTCCCCCCAAGTAGATCATCCACCCGTGCCGATACCTGTCTACCAATGGTTGGAGTATCAGCCGAAATAACCAGCAGCGCCCCAAAATCAATAAAGACCTTACTATAGGTAAATACTGGCTTCTTACTGATTTTAGTCTGCTGAAAGATAACAGAGACCGCTGCTCTATCAGCTAATACATGAGGATCTGAAATCAACCATAAAGCATCAACTTCGGGTAATAATTTTTTTATTGCCGTAGATAAATTTTGACCATCCGAAACATCCTGCCCAATAACGTCTATCCCCATATCTTCTGCTGACTGTATCGCCTCTTGCAACAATTCATTATTAAATTGTTTGCTATATAACACTCCAATTTTTTTAATTTCAGGAAACAAGTAACGGTACATCATTAACTGCATACCAGCAGGTAACTCCTGTGCAATGCCATAACTTTTCTCAGTCACAGGTAATCGGCGCCAGTTTATTGCTGAAGAAAATACAATGTTTTGCTCAGGCACAAGACGCTGTACTAACAGATAGGCTTTTGTGCCTATACAGTAAATAATTTTGAATTGATTTTTCTTGATCAAATCAGACGCTTCATCGGAAGATAGATCGGGCAAGTTAATACTAATTGATGGTTTTTCTTGATTAGCCTCAAACACATCCTGAGCCAAGGCATACTTTTTAACGGAATAATCAGAATTAACAATAAGAAGATCTATATTCTCGTGTGCGGAAACATGGGAGGAAAAGAATGGAAAAAACACAAAAAACAAAGCAAAGACTGCAACCTGCCTAACGGCTCGCATTATCAACTTTACTGTTTTATTTATCATTGACATGTTCATAATCCTTTATGCCCTTTTTGTTTCAACAATAACTTTTCTTGCGTTGATAACCTGCGCCAACCATCAAGCCCTAACATTCTTAATCGAATTTCACCTTCAGGATTAATTCCCATCTTTTGTAAAATATCCAATAATTCATCTTCATTAGCGACTCCAGGCAAAGCTGCTAAAGCCAAATAATAATCTTGACTTACCAATAATGGATTTAATGATTGATGTAATTTTGGATTAATTTTTTGCAGATTTTCAAGACTCCTATCAGTGGTCAAAGCAGCTGAAGCCATACCAAATCCAACGGCCATTAAAGCATCAATATCTTTTGGTACCAAAATCAGTTTAACTGTTTCCAGCAGATGTGAGTGTTTAGCCCCTAGCATTTCCCTTAGAAGATTTTTTGTATATTTTTCACTCCCCGAACAGGCAATGGTTTTTCCTTCTAAAACTGAAATATCAGTAATATTTTGTTTTACTGACAGTATTTTTTTTTGAGTCGATTGTCCATTAATGACGCCAACCATAACCGGCTGTATGTCAATTACCTCAGCTAAAGATTTAAAATGCCAACTGGAAAGCAAAAAAACACCATGACTATGCTCTGAAACAGCCTTTTCAAAAATATCTTTTTTATTAAAAGGCTGAAATTGATAATCACCAAACTTTGATAAATAGGTATCAAATGAAATTTTCAAAGAAACAAAATTATTAATATTTGTTTCTGAGTTATAGAAATATATTGTATCTTTGGCCTGACTATCTATGTTGTCAGCCCATACCTCTAATGGTGAAAAAAGAAACCATATAATTAAAAAATAGAGCCTTGCTACCATTATTTTTATTGGCTATTAGTTAATTATTATAAGTGAAATCAGTTTACCTGACATATTGCTGTTTTTCAACCGCTGCCAGACCCAAAAAGACTGATAATACGCGGTAGAGACAAAGGGCTCAAGTCAAAACCAAATAAAATCATCTAGTTTAGGGAATTATTATTTTTTAACATATGGAATGATGAAATTGAACTAGGTTTTATATTAATCACTTATCTACTTGATAGCATATATCCTAATGTTCCCAAGTATTTGATAGTGATTTTTTTACTGTATGATGGAGCTATTAAGGAAAAACCTGCTAACTGATTATTTTTCATCACCAAATAACGGTATTAACAATATGATATTGCAATGGCTTTCTACCACAAGTGATTTTATTATCTCAATTTACCATTGGGCTGCACAGTCACAAGTCTGGCCATGGCTAGTTATACTCACTGCAATAATACTTGGAATAGCCTCCGCATGGATCACATGGCATTTTTTACAAAGACAGCAAACGCAACCAGTTCATAAGTATAAGCAACAGTCTCAAGATAAAACAGCATGGCATAGCCTAAGTATTGATCAGGTTTTGACAACACTGCACACATCCATACAGGGATTGACTCAAACAGACATCAACCAGCGTCAGCAACTCTACGGACTCAACAGTTTGCCAGAAATAAAACCGCGCAATGCATTTCTACGCTTTCTCAGTCAATTTCATAATCTAATCATTTATGTACTGTTATTTACCACTGTTATCACTTTAGTACTGGGACATCTGGTTGATAGCGGAGTAATTTTTGGCGTAGTCATCATCAATGCACTTATTGGCTTTATACAGGAAGGCAAAGCAGAAGACGCGCTGGCGGCAATCCGCAAAATGCTTCCACCGCAAGCATCAGTATTGCGTAATGACAAACAGGCGGCCATTGCTGCTGAGCAACTGGTACCGGGTGATATTGTCACGCTACAATCCGGAGACAAAGTACCCGCTGATTTACGCCTGTTAAAATGCAAAAATTTCCGAGTACAGGAAGCAATACTGACAGGTGAATCGCTGCCTGTTGAGAAACAGACTGACCCAGTCACACAAAATACAGAACTGGGAGATCGCTTATCTATGGCCTATTCCGGTACCCTGGTAAGTAGCGGGCAAGCGACAGCCATAGTCGTTGCAACGGGTGTCAATTCTGAAATAGGTCAGATCAGCACTCTGGTTGCTAGAGTAGAAACACTGGTCACACCTTTGCTTAAACAAGTCGCACAATTCGGTCGCTGGCTGACCAGCACAATACTAGTACTTGCAACAGCAACTTTTCTGTTTGGTCATTATTATCGTGATTATGGCTTTGCTGAAATGTTTATGGCGGCCGTGGGTTTGGCCATTGCTGCAATACCCGAAGGCCTACCAGCAATTATGTCCATAACCTTAGCAATCGGTGTGCAACGGATGGCCAAACGTCATGCGATTATCCGCCGTT